>CBJMYK010000036.1:0-9640 GCA_966433795.1 uncultured Thiobacillus sp.
AAACCTTCCCCTATGCACTGCTACACGCGGTGCGGCCCGTGCCGTAGCGCGTTTCCGGGCAGAGGCGCGGGGCTGAACCGGCACGGTCCCGCGACGTCTACTATAAAGAGTACGTTGGCAGACCGGTAAGAAAAGGCAATAAACGATGACACTTGAAAGACGCCGGCGAGAAAAAAAAGTCGTGGCATTTGTGATGGCAGGAGGAGAAGGCTCGCGTCTGCGGCCTTTGACGACGGATCGTTGCAAACCTGCGGTCCCCTTCGGGAGCCGCTACCGCATTGTCGATTTTGTGCTGAGCAACCTGACGAATTCCGATATCCGCTCGATTTACGTCCTCGTGCAGTACCGGCCGCAGTCGCTAATTGAACACGTGCGCAAGGCCTGGACCGTGTCGTCCCTGTTCTCCGACCAGTTCGTGACAGTCGTTCCGCCGCAGATGACCAAGACCTCGACGGTTTTCGGCGGTACCGCGGACGCGGTCTACCAGAGCCTCGACCTGATGAACATGCACCGGCCCGACATGGTGGCGATATTCGGCGCGGACCACATCTATCGCATGGACGTCCGGCAGATGGTGCGCTTCCACTGCGAGCACGAGGCCGATGCGACCGTGGCGGCGCTTCCGGTGCCGCTCAGCCAGGCGTCGAGTTTCGGCATCATCGAAACCGACGCGAGCGGCCGTATCGTCGGCTTCGACGAAAAGCCCAAGGCGGCCAAGCCGATGCCGGACGATCCTGACCGCGCCTACGCTTCGATGGGAAACTATCTTTTCAGCGCGGACGTTCTGCGCGAGGCCCTGGAGGAAGCGCATCGGCGCGGGGAGACCGATTTCGGGAAGCACGTGCTGCCGCGTATGGCGCAGACACACGGGGTCTACGCCTACAACTTCGCGACCAACGAGGTGCCGGGAACCAAGGATTACGAAGAAACCGCCTACTGGCGCGACGTCGGCACACTCGACACCTATTTCGACGCGCACCTCGACGTGCTCGGGCTCGAGCCCCGTTTCGACGCATTCAATCCGCAGTGGCCGATATTTTCCAGCCACTACCAGGGACCGACCGCGCGCGTGCTGCGTGGCGAGCTCGACAATGTCCTGCTCGGTGCGGCGACCGTCGTGACCGGGGCGAAGATTCGTAACTCGATTCTGCGCCGCGAGGTCGTGGTCGAGCCGGGTGCCGAGATCGAGGACTGTGTGATCATGGACTACGTATGCATCGGCGCAGGCGCCAAGCTGCGGCGCGTGATCGTCGATCGCCATAATGTCGTCGCGCGCGGTACACGGCTCGGCCACGACCATGAGGCCGACCGCGCGGCCGGCTACCACGTCACGGAAGGCGGGATCGTCGTCGCCCCCTTGGGTGACGTGCGTTACTACGCCCGCGAGGCCTCGCGCCACGGCGGCGGCTATTCGGAATAGCCGGAACGGGCCGCTCGCCCCAGCGGGGTTTCTGCAGCGCTCGAAGGCGTGCCGGTCGTGCTAGACTCGCGCAAAACCTGGGACACGCATGGCTGAGGAGAACGACCTATCCCGCACCGAACCTGCGAGCGCGCGGCGACTGCAAGACGCGCGCGCAGCCGGCGATGTCCCGCGTTCTCCCGAATTTTCCGCATGGATTGTCCTGCTGGCCGCGGCCGGCATGCTGATCTGGCAGGCGCCGCGCCTGCTCGGCGCCTTGCAGGCGCTGCTCGTCGCGGCCCTTCAGCACGCCGCCCAGCCGTTTTCTGCGCCAGTCTCCGACGCCACCTACGCGGCGTTGTGGGCCATGTTGCCGATCCTCGGCGCGGCCTTCGTTGCCGCGGTCATCGCACCGCTGCTGCTCTCCGGCTGGGTATATGCCCCCGGATCCACCGCCCGCCGGCGTACGCCGTTTCACGCGTTCTCTCGATTGTTTTCCCTTGACTCGGTCGTCGACGCCGCATTGATCGTGCTCAAGCTTGCGTTGGCCGCGGCCGCCACCTGGTGGACGCTCGCAGCTGCGAGCCCCGGCCTTGCCGATCTCGACGGCGCGGCAATCCCCGTCGCGCTGGACGCGGCGGGCGCCTGGCTCGGCCGCTGCCTGCTCGCGCTGGTGGCGGCTTTTGCGCTGGTCGCGGTGCTCGATGCGGGCTGGCGTTGGCTGCACTACCTGCGCCGTCACGCGATGACCTGGCAGGAGGTACTGGCCGAGGCGCGCGAAGCCGAGGTTCATCCGGAGATTCGCGCGCAGCTGCGCGGACGCCAGCAGCAGGCCGGGCAGGCCGCAGCGCCTGCGCCGGCCGGGTCCGAAAATTCAGGCGCGCGGCGCCCGCGGCAAGCGGCAATTGACGAGGTCATCGGGTGAGCGCACAGGGCGTGATGCTCATGGGCATGCCGCTCAATCGTCTGGCGGTGCCGATGTTGGTGCTGCTGATCCTGGCGATGATGGTGCTGCCGCTGCCCACCTTCATGCTCGACGTGCTGTTCACGCTCAACATCGCGCTGGCGATGATCGTGCTGCTGGTGAGCCTCAACGCCCGGCGCCCGCTCGATTTCTCGGTCTTCCCCACGGTATTGCTGCTGACGACGCTGTTGCGGCTTTCGCTCAATGTCGCGTCGACCCGCATTATCTTGATGCAGGGACATACGGGTCCGGATGCGGCCGGCAAGGTGATCGAGTCGTTCGGAAATTTTCTCGTCGGCGGCAACATCGCGGTCGGTTTCGTCGTCTTCCTGATACTGGTCATCATCAATTTCGTCGTCATCACCAAGGGGGCAGGGCGCATCGCCGAGGTCGCCGCACGCTTCACGCTGGACTCGATGCCGGGCAAGCAGCTCGCCGTCGACGCCGATCTCAACGCCGGTTTCGTCAACGAGTCGGAAGCGCGGACCCGCCGCGCAGAGATCGGGCGCGAGGCCGATTTCTATGGGGCGATGGACGGTGCGTCGAAGTTCGTCCGCGGCGATGCGATCGCCGGCATGATCATCCTCGTCGTGAACCTCGTCGGTGGCATCGCGGTGGGGCTTCTGCAGCACGGTCTCGGCATCGGCGAGGCGCTCGGGCGCTACGCACTGTTGACGGTGGGCGATGGCCTCGTCACGCAGATTCCCGCGCTGATCATCTCGACCGCGGCGGGCATCGTCGTCAGTCGTGCTTCGAGCGAACAGGACTTGTCGCGCGAGTTCTCGACCCAGATTTTCGGCCGGCCTCAGACCCTTTACGTCGCGGCCGCGGTGCTCGCGGCCCTTGGCGTGATTCCCGGCACGCCGCATGTCGCGTTCCTGACGATCGCGGCCGTGTTGTCGATCCTCGCTTTCTGGCTCACGCGGCGCCAGCGGGTCGACCGCTTCGACAGCGCGCCGCTGCAGTCGATCGAGGAGGAGGCCTTGCCGGTCGACGTGACCTGGGATGACATTCCGCCGGTCGATGTGCTCGCGCTCGAGGTCGGGTATCGACTGATCCCGCTCGTCGACCGCAATCAGGGCGGTGCCGCGCTCGCGCGGATTACCGAGTCGCGACGGCGTTTTGCCGCCGACATGGGCCTCGTCGTGCCGCTCATCCGGGTGCGCGACAACCTCGATCTAAAACCCAATACCTTCCGCATCACCTTGAAGGGCGTCGATGTCGCGCACGGCGAGATGCCGAGCGGCCAGGTACTCGCGGTCGACATGGGTGACGTCCTCGGCCGCATCGACGGCACACCGGGGCTCGATCCGTTGACGCATCTGCCCGGCGTCTGGATCGACGCCGACCGGGTGGAGGAAGCCGAGTTGCGCGGCTTCGTCGTGCTCGAGCCCGCCGAGTTGATTGCGCGCCAGGTCGAAGCCGTTTTCCGCCAGCATGCCCCCGAAATGCTTGGGCGCACCGAGGTACAGCAACTGCTCGACACGCTCTCGCGTACCCATCCCGGCCTGGTCGAGGACGTGACGCCGCGCCATTTGCCGCTGACCAGCGTGCAGGCCATTCTGCAGCAGCTGATCGCGGAGAACGTTTCCATCCGCGATACCCGTACCCTGTTCGAAACGCTCGCGGCGCGCGCGCCGAAGAGCCAGGACATCGACGACCTGGTCGAAACGGCACGCGCAGCGCTCGGCCGCAGCATTGTCGATCGCTTGTTCGAGGGCGGCGACACGCTGCAGGTGATCGGTCTCGCGCCTGCGACCGAAACCCGACTGCTCAATGAAATGGGCGACGAGGGCGAAGCGCTGTTGTCGCCGAGCACGCTCGACGCCCTGAATGGCGCTGCCGAACAGGCGGTCGCCGAGCAGGAGGCGGCGGGGCAGCCGCCCGTTCTCCTGACCTCGCCGGGTCTGCGCGCGATCCTCTCGCGCCTGTTGCGCCGCTCGCTGCCGCGCCTTGCGGTGATCGCCTACGCAGAAGTGCCCGCCGATAAAATGGTGCAGGTGAGCGTCGAGTTGAGCATAGGGGAGGCGGCATGAGTGTGCAGACATTCGTCGCGCCGACTGCGCGCGAGGGCCTGACGCGCGTGCGCGAGACACTCGGTGACGACGCCGTCGTGCTGTCGACGCGCCCGCATCCGCAAGGCGTCGAGCTGCTCGCCAGCGCCTACGCCGAATTGGCCGCGCCCGCCGCCGCGACCGCCGAATCCGTGGACGCGGCGAGCGGCTCGCGCATCCTCAACGAACTTTCGCGTTTGCGTGGCCTGCTGCAAAACCAGCTCGCCGGTTTCGCATGGGGCAGCGCACGCAGGCGTGACCCGCTGCGTGTCATGGTGTTGCAGACGCTGTTCGCTGCCGGATTCGGCAGCGCCCTCGCGCGGACGCTGGCGGCCCGCCTGCCGCGCGGGCTCGGCGACGAGTCCGTGCAGCGCTGGCTGCGTCATGTGTTGATCCGTAATGTGCCGCACCTCGCAGCGGAAAATGATTTGATCGCCCGCGGCGGGCGCTACGCCCTGGTCGGCTCGACGGGCAGCGGCAAGACCACGACGCTCGCGAAGCTCGCTGCCCGCGGCGCCGAGATCCACGGTGCCGCGCGGGTCGCGCTGATCGCGGCCGATCCGTATCGAGTCGGAGCGCAGGCGCAGCTTGCGGTCTATGCCGAACTGCTCGGTGTGGCTTTGCACGTTGCCGAGGATCGCGGCGCGCTCGCGGACCTGTTGCCGCGACTGGCGGCGCAAAAACTCGTGCTGATCGATACCGCGGGATTTGCACCGTCCGATGCGCGCAGTCGCACATCCAATGGATTCGACGAGCTCGGCGCGCAGCGCGTCGCGGTCGTCGCGGCCTCGCAGCAGGGCGCCGCGATCGAGCAGGCGATGACGCGCTTCGGCCGAGGGGCGGTCGCCTGTGTTCTCACCAAGCTCGATGAAGCCCCGCAACTGGGCGCCGCCCTCGACAGCCTGATTCGCCACCGCCTTCCTCTGGCTTATGTCACGGGCGGCCAACGCGTGCCGGAGGATCTGCATCGGCCGAGCACGGCCTACCTCGTCGACCGGGCGCTGAAGGGCGGGCAGCTTGCTACCCCTTACGCGCTCGAGGCTGAAGACTGGCCGCTTTTCGCCGGGGTCGAAGCGGAGCGCGACGAGCGCATCGCTCTGCGAGGATGAGTCGTGACTGACCAGGCCGCGGGCCTTCGCCGTCGCGCCGCTCGCTTGGCCCCTCGCGCCATCCAGGTCTTTTCCGCTTCCAAGGATTGTGCGCCACAGTTGGCGCAGGCCTTTCATCATCGCGGCCTCACCGTCCTGCTCATCGACGCCCATGAACGTCTGCTCGACGCCTCGACCCGCAACCTCTTCGGCTGGCGCCGCCAGCTCGAGCGCGACCAACTGCTCACGCATCCCATGCCTTACGGCGACGGCTGGCGCGCAGCCGGCGTACGCGCCGACGAGCCGGCCCTGGCCCGCGCCGTGCGCGCCTACGACGTCGTCGTCTTCGACGTGCCGGTCGGCGAGCGGGCGCTTGCCCTGATGCCCGGTGCCGTGCACGCCGCGGCAGTCGAGGTGCACGCGGGCGAATCGCTGCGCTACGCCTATGCGCTGGTCAAGACGCTGGCCGGGTCACCGGCCGTGTCAGGCATCGGTCTGTTCGGCGATCGCGGCGCCTGCGAACGCGTGCTTGCCGCAAGCCGCAACTTTCTTACCCCGGCGTGCTCCCAGATCGTATGCAGCGTCGCCGGCGAGAATGACGTTTTTGCCGCGCTTGCCGTTAGAATGAGCGCCGAGGAGACCAGTTTGACGGCTCGACATAACAAAGGGATAAACCCGAATCATGGCTGGTAAACCGTCGTCGCAGGACGAGCAAATCACCAAATACGCACCGCTGGTCAAGAGCATCGCGTATCACATGATGGCGCGCTTGCCGGCGAGCGTCGAGGTCGACGACCTGATCCAGGTCGGCCTGATCGGCCTCATGGACGCGGTTTCGCGTTTCGACGGCACCCAGGGTGCACAGTTCGAATCGTATGCGACGCAACGCATCCGCGGTGCGATGCTCGACGAGCTGCGCGAGGCCGACTGGTTGCCCCGGCACGTGCGACAGAAGTCGCGCCAGATCGAGGCGGCGATTCACAAGCTCGAACAACGCCACGGCAAACCGCCGAACGAGAGCGAGATTTCCGCGGAACTCGGCATCCCGATCGACCAGTACCAGTCGATGCTCGGCGACGTGAAGTGTTCGCAGCTTCTTTATTACGAAGATTTTTCCGACGAAGACAGCGCAAGTTTTCTCGAGCGCTATCTGGTCGACGGCAGCAACGATCCACTGGCCGTGCTCGAGGACGACGGCTTCCGTGCGAGCCTGATCGCCGCGATCCATCACCTGCCGGAGCGCGAGCGCAGCATGATGGGCATGTATTACGAGCAGGACATGAACCTCAAGGAGATCGGTGCGGTGCTCGGCGTCTCCGAGTCGCGCGTGTGCCAGCTGCATTCCCAGGCCGTGGCACGACTGCGCGCCCAACTCAAGATCTGGAAAGACTGACGCCGCGCACGACGCGACGGCGTGCGGTCAAATCCGCGATAATGGCGGCTTCTTCAATCCGCTCGCCGTCTTTCCATGAGCCCAGCCTCCCTCAAGAAAAAAGCCCTCGATTACCATCGCCTGCCTAAACCCGGCAAGCTCGAAGTCGTTTCGTCGAAGCCCTGTTCGACCCAGGCCGACCTCTCGCTTGCTTACACGCCAGGCGTCGCCCAGCCGGTGCTGGAGATCGCGAAGAATCCGGAAAAGGCCTACGACTACACCAACAAGGGCAATCTCGTCGCCGTGATCACCGACGGCACCGCGATCCTGGGGCTTGGTGACCGCGGCGCGCTCGCCGCGAAACCCGTCATGGAAGGCAAGGCGGTGCTGTTCAAGCAATTCGCCGGTATCGACGTCTACGACATCGAGGTCAACGCCAGAACGCCGCAGGATTTCATCAAGGTCGTCGAGGCGATCGCGCCGACCTTCGGCGGCATCAACCTCGAGGACATCGCCGCGCCGCACTGCTTCGAGATCGAGGCGGCGCTGAAGAAGAAGCTCGACATCCCGGTATTCCACGACGACCAGCACGGCACCGCCGTCATCATCTGCGCGGGCCTCATCAACGCGCTGCACGTCCAGGGCAAGACGCTCGAAAGCGCGAAAATCGTCTGCCTCGGCGCGGGTGCCGCGGGCATCGCGTCGATGAAGCTCCTGGTGGCGATGGGCGCCAAGAAATCCAACATCCTGCTGGTCGATTCCAAAGGCGTCGTGCACAAGGGGCGTACCGACCTCAACGCCTTCAAGAAGGGTTTCGCTCGGACGACCAAGCTGCGCACGCTCGAAGACGCGATGGATGGCGCCGATGTGTTCGTCGGCGTCTCCGGCGCCGACCTCGTGAGCCCTGCGATGGTTGCGAGCATGGCAGACAATCCCGTGGTCTTCGCGCTCGCCAACCCGAATCCCGAAATCTCGCCGGCGAAGGCGATGGCCGCGCGCAGCGACCTCGTGATGGCGACTGGACGCTCCGACTATCCGAATCAGGTCAACAACGTGCTCGGTTTTCCCTTCATCTTCCGCGGCGCGCTCGATGCGCGCGCAAGAGAGATCACGCAGGACATGCTGATCGCCGCCGTCAACGCGCTCGCCGAACTCGCGCGCGAGCCGGTTCCGGCCTCGGTGCTCAAGGCCTATCAGCTGAAAAAACTCAAGTTCGGCCCGGACTACATCCTGCCCAAGCCCTTCGACCCGCGGCTGGCCGAGCGCGTGCCGCAGGCCGTCGCCAAGGCGGCCAGAAAAGCGACAGGAAAGCGGCGCTGACCCGGAAACGAAGCGTGCCGTGAAGCCCCTCCCGCGCCCCGTTTATCTCGATCTGTTCCGCATCCATCTGCCCTTGCCGGGCTGGGTGTCGATCTTGCACCGAGTGTCGGGCGCGCTGCTGTTTCTCGCGCTGCCGATGGGCGTATGGCTGCTGTCGGTCTCGCTCTCGGATGAGGCGGGCTACCGGCGCGTCAGCGAGGGCTTCGCCCATCCGCTCGCGCGCGCGGGCACCCTCGTGCTGGTCTGGGCGTCGAGCCATCACTTGCTGGCCGGTCTGCGGCATCTGGCGCTTGACGTGCACTGGGGTGAAGACCTCGCGTCGGCGCGCCGGAGCAGCCTTGCCGTGATGCTCGCGGCGGGCCTCGCGACGGGCCTCGCCGCATGGAGACTGTTCGGATGAAAGCCGCGACCGGCTCGCACACGGGGACCGGAACCTGGCTCGTGCAGCGCGCGAGCGCGGTCGTGCTTGCGCTGGTCCTGCCGCTCCTGCTGCTGCGTTTTCTCGCCGCGCCGCCGCTCGATTTCCCCGCCTGGCAAGCGCTGCTCGCGCCGCTCTGGCTGCGTCTGTTGATGCTGCTCGCGGCGGCCGCGCTGGCGCTTCACGCCTGGGTCGGCGTGCGCGACATCCTGATGGATTACGTCCATGCGACCGGACTGCGGCTGGCCCTGTATCTGGCCGTGATCGGCACCTTGGCGGCGAGCGTCGCGTGGCTCGCTGCGATCCTGTTTGGCCCGGTCTTCGGGCGCGCGGCATGAACCGCCGCCGCTTCGATGCACTGATTGTCGGCGGCGGCGGCGCGGGTCTGCGCGCCGCGCTGCAGCTTGCGCGCTCGGACCACAAAGTCGCCGTCGTGTCGAAGGTGTTCCCGACGCGCTCGCACACCGTTTCCGCGCAGGGTGGCATCACCGCGGCGCTGGCGAACGTTGACGACGACCGCTGGGAATGGCACATGTACGACACGGTCAAGGGCGGCGACTGGCTCGGCGACCAGGACGCGATCGAGTTCATGTGCCGCGAGGCGGCGTCGGCCGTCTACGAGCTCGAGCACATGGGGCTGCCGTTCTCGCGGCTCGACAACGGCAAGATCTACCAGCGGCCCTTCGGCGGGCAGTCGAAAAACTTTGGCGGCGAACAGGCGACGCGTACCTGCGCCGCAGCCGACCGTACCGGGCATGCGCTGCTCCATACGCTCTATCAGCAGAACATCCACCACCGGACGCAGTTCTTCGACGAGTACTTCGCGCTCGACCTGGTGCGCGACGACGCCGGCTATTGCCTCGGCGTGACCGCGATCAGCATCGAGACCGGCGAGCCGGTGCTGATCGAGGCGCGCGTGACGCTGCTGGCAACGGGCGGGGCGGGGCGCATCTTCGGCAATACCAGCAATGCGATGATCAACACCGGCGACGGCCTCGGCATGGTCCTGCGCGCCGGCCTGCCGC
>CBJMYK010000037.1:0-9574 GCA_966433795.1 uncultured Thiobacillus sp.
AGCACGCGCTCGACCTCGCCGCCGAAGTCGGCGTGGCCGGGGGTGTCGACGATGTTGATGTGGGTGTCGCCGTAGGTGATCGCGGTGTTCTTCGCCAGAATCGTGATGCCGCGTTCCTTTTCGAGGTCATTCGAGTCCATGACCCGTTCGTCGACTGCCTGGTTGTCGCGGAAGGTGCCGGACTGCTTGAGAAGCTGGTCGACCAGCGTGGTCTTGCCATGGTCGACGTGCGCGATGATGGCGATGTTGCGGAGCTTGCGGGACATGATGCAGACCTGCCTTCGGGAAACCCGGCATTATAACAGGGTTTTGGCTATCTGCTGAGCGGGTGCGCCGCAAGGCGGGCATCGATGCGATCGATCACCGCCAGGTAGCGCGGGCCGCCGACGGGGCCGAAACGGCGCTCGAATTCGGCTTGGGGCATGAATTCCGGCAAGTCGCGAAAATCCGGCAGCAGCGCGTCGTCCGTTCGCGCAGTGGCGAGGTGCTGCAGCACCCGCTGCGCCGACTCGCCCGTCGCACGCTCGCCGACCCGGACGCCGGCGCGGTTCGCGGCAAGATCGGTAAAGCTGAATCCGGACCCCCTGTTGGCGTCCTCTTCCTCCTTGATCAGGCCGATCGCATTCGCCAGGCGGCTGCCGCCATTGACCGATAGCGCCGCCGAAATGATGAAATGCTCGGCGAAGTCGCGCCTGCCGTGCAGCGAGAGCAGCACGCGCGGGGCGCGCCGGATCGACCGACTGTCGCCCTCGAGCAGCTTGGCGAGGCTGATGCCGGAAAGATGCGCCGCCAGCGCGGTCAGCGCGGCGCGGTTGTGTTCGCGCGGGTCGCCCCCGGCGCGTCGGGCGTGTTCGAACAGGGGCGCGACGACGCGCACCAGCGGCACCGTACTGCCCCGGGGATGGCGCTTGAGCAAGCCGTCAAGATAGTCGGCGTAGGCGAGCATCCGCGCCTGGTCGGCCGCCGGAACCAGCATCTTCACGCTTTTCTGTTCGATCTCGGTCAGCAGTTCCGGGCGCCAGCGGTAGTCGAGCGTCGCCTGGTTCTCGTCGAAATGCACGCGCGAAAATGCGTCCGCCAAGGCGGCGTAGGTTTCGTCGCGGCGCAGCCGCGCGTGGACGCGCCGAGCGATCCAGTCGGCCACTGCCCCGGGAACCGGCAGGCTGCCGAGCTGCAAGCTCTGGATCCGCATTCCGCTCGGGTCCTCGGCGACTTCCGCAGTGACGTTGAGATAAGACCCGAAGGGATTGGCGGGCGCGGCGAGCGTCGCGGTCAGCGTCGCGATTCCCGGCGTGAGTTCGGCCGCGATACCGGTGACCCGGCGTATTTCCACAGCGTAATTGAGGAGCCGATTGAGTTCGGACTCGTCGAGTCGGATGCTCTGCACCACGTCGGGCGTCTGGCGGCGCGGGTCGTGTTTCTGGAACAGCGACTTGATCCAGGCGAGATCGGTGCGACGAAACTCGCCGAGCGGCTCGACCGCGGGGGCGTCGTCCAGCATCATCCAGGGCACCACGGTCACGCCGAGCAGCGCGAGGAGCACGAGGCTCCAGGCCAGGAACCGTCTCATGTCACGCGGTCTGATTGCGCATGAAGTCTGCGGTCTTGAAGAACGCCGCGGCCAATTCCTGCTGCATCGCGGCGTCGACCCCGACGTCCTGCATTGCCCGGATCATGCAGCCCATCCATTGGTCGCGCTCGCTCTCGCCGATGACGAAAGGGAGATGCCGCCGGCGCAGGAACGGATGGCCGAAGCGGTCGGTATATTCCGGCGGGCCGCCGGTCCAGCCTGAAAGAAACCACGCCAGCTTGTTGCGCGATTCCGTGAGATCCGCGGGATGGAGCTTGCGGATTCCGTAGTAGTCGGGATCCTCGTCCATGAGGTCGTAAAAGCGATCGACGAGCCTGCGGATCGTATCGGCGCCGCCGAGGCGTTCGTAATGGGTCTGCATATTGACAACCGTTATACGGGAACGGGTTTGACCTTTGCCGCCGCGGCCGCCGCCAGTTGGCGGGCGGAGTCGGTGGAAGCGGCCGTCGCAAGCGCGACGCCCATGCGGCGGCGGGTGAAGGATTCCGGCTTGCCGAAAAGTCGCAGATCGACGCCGGCAGCGGCGAGGGCTTCGTTGACGCCATCGAACGCGATGCCGGTCGCATCCACAGCGCCATAGATCACGGCCGAGGCGCCGGGTTCCCGCAGGCGCGTGTCGACCGGCAGCCCGAGGATCGCGCGGGCGTGCAAGGCGAACTCGTTCTGCCGCTGGGTCGCGAGCGTGACCATGCCGGTGTCGTGCGGCCTCGGGCTCACTTCCGAAAACCACACCGTGTCGCCCTTGACGAAGAGTTCGACGCCAAAAAGGCCGCGCCCTCCGAGATCGCCGGTGACTGCGGCGGCGATTTCGCGCGCGCGTCCGAGCGCCGTCTGCGACATCGCCTGCGGCTGCCAGGACTCGACGTAATCGCCTTTGACCTGCCGATGGCCGATCGGCTCGCAGAAATGGGTTTCGATCGCGCCCGAGGACGCGCGCGCACGTACGGTCAGCAAGGTGATTTCGTAGTCGAAGTCGATCACGCCCTCGACGATGAAGCGGCCCTTGTCGACCCGCCCGCCGCTCACGGCGTAATCCCATGCGGCCTGCATCTGGCTCGGGTCGTCGACGCGCGACTGACCCTTGCCGGACGACGACATGACCGGCTTCACGATGACCGGGTAGCCGAGCCCCTGCGCCGCCGCGCACATCTCCGCGAAACTGTCGACGAAGGCATAGGGCGAGGTCGGCAGGCCGAGCGTCTCGGCAGCGAGCCGGCGGATGCCTTCGCGGTTCATCGTGAGATCGACGGCGCGCGCGGGCGGGATGACCTCGGCGAGGCCTGCACGCTCGATTTCGAGCAGGGTCTCGGTAGCGATCGCTTCGATCTCCGGGACCACGAGGAGCGGCTTTTCGGCCTCGACCAGGGCGCGCAGCGCGGCGCCGTCGGTCATGTCGATCACGTGGGCGCGGTGTGCCACCTGCTGGCCGGGGGCGTTGCCGTAGCGGTCGACCGCGACGACTTCGACCCCCAGGCGCTGCAGCGCGATGATGAGCTCCTTGCCGAGTTCTCCGGCCCCGAGAAGCATGACGCGGGTCGCCGACGGCGAAAGCGGGGTGCCGAGACGCATGTGTTCAGAATTCCTGAAAGAGCCAAACCGCGATTTTACCGTGGAGTCCTGAGCGGCAGCGACCGTCGCCGCAGAGGACGTGCCGCGTGCCGGTCAGGCAAGCGAACCGAGCCGCTGCCATGCGAAATGCGGCCCCGGATCGCTCTTCCGCCCGGGCGCGATGTCGCTGTGCCCCACCGTCGCCTTGACCGGATAAGCGGCCTTCAGCACCCGGACGAGTCGGCGCAGGGCGTCGTACTGGGCGTCGTCGAAGGGCAGCTCGTCGCTGCCCTCGAGTTCGATGCCGATCGAAAAATCGTTGCAGCGCTCACGGCCCTGCCAGGTCGAGACACCGGCGTGCCAGGCACGCAGGGTACACGGTACGAACTGGATCAGGCTGCCGTCGCGGCGGATGAAGAAATGTGCGGAAACCTTGAGACCGCGTATCGCGCGGTAGTAGGGGTGGGCATCCCAATCGAGCCGGTTGGTGAAGAGATCGATCACCGCGTCGCCGGAAAATACGCCCGGCGGCAGCGAGATGTTGTGGATGACGATCAAGTCGATCGTCGTACCCGACGGCCGTTGATCGTAGTTGGGCGAAGGGACCCGGCGAGCGGTGGGTAGCCAGCCCAGCGCGTCGGGCATGTCGGGAAGCGAAATCGGCATCGCGCAAGCTTACTCGACCGGGACCTGGTCTGGAAACATCGGCGGCGAGCGCTTAGACTCCCCCCTTTCTCCGATATCACCGGCTCGCATGACACCGCACGAAGCGCAACAACTGCTCGACAACGCCGAGTGCGTCGCATCCGCCGAACGCGTGCAGGCGGCGCTCGATCGGCTGGCGCGCGAAATCGGCGAAGCGCTCGCCGACGAGCTGCCGCTGGTGCTGGCCGTGATGGGCGGGGCCGTCGTGTTCCCCGGGCAGCTTCTCCCGCGTCTCGCTTTCCCGCTCGAATTCGACTACCTCCACGTGACCCGCTATCGCGGGAAGACCCGCGGCGGCGAAATCGAGTGGCGCGTGCTCCCGGGCAAGAGCGTCGCGGGCCGCGTCGTACTCGTGCTGGACGATATTCTTGACGAAGGCGAGACCCTCGCGGCGGTTCGCGCGAAACTCCTGGAAATGGGCGCGGCGCACGTCTGGTCGGCTGTATTGACGGACAAGGCGAACGGCCTTGTCAAACCGGTGCGGGCAGACTTCGTCGGACTCGAGGTCCCCGACCGCTATGTTTTTGGCTGCGGCATGGACGCCTACGGACTGTGGCGCAACCTGCCCGCAATTTATGCATTGAGCCCGGACGCTGCATCGGGATAAGGAAAAAATACATGTTGGGAATTATCGGCGGCACTGGCTTGACCCAGCTCGCCAACTTGCAGATCGCGCACCGTCGCGTCGCGCGCACGCCTTACGGTGAGCCGTCGGGGGCACTTACCTTCGGGCGCTTGTGCGACCAGGAGGTGGTTTTCCTCGCTCGCCACGGTTACGGCCACACGATTCCACCGCACGAAGTGAATTACCGTGCCAATCTCTGGGCGCTCAAGGATCATGGGGTCGACCGTATCGTTTCGGTCGCGACCGTCGGCGGCATCCATCCGCAGCTCATCCCCGGGACATTGGTCATTCCCGACCAGATCATCGACTACACCCATGGCCGTGCGAGCACCTTTTTTGTCGAAGGCGACCGGCCAGTCACGCATCGCGATTTCACGGTTCCCTACTGCACGGCGATGCGCGCCGCTCTGCTGCAGGCCGCGGCCAGCGCCGGCATCAGTCTGCGTGACGGCGGCGTCTACGCGGCGGTGCAGGGGCCGCGCCTCGAAACTGCGGCGGAGATCAACCGCTACGAGCGGGACGGCGCCGACATGGTCGGCATGACCGGCATGCCCGAAGCCTACCTCGCCCGCGAACTCGATCTCTGCTATGCGGCCGTGGGCGCCGTCGTGAACCACGCGGCGGGACGCGGGCTTTCGAGCGACGCTATCCAGATGGAGGAAATCCAGGCGGTGCTCGGCGAGGTCATGCTGCAAGTGCGTCACCTCTTGGAGCAACTCGTGACCAACGATGCGGCCGGCCTCTGCACCTTCTAAAGCGCAGGGAAGCCGGGATGAAACTCTTTCGTGCCCTGCAGTCGCAGGGGCTCGGCAGCCGCAAGGCTTGCGTCACGCTCGTCCGGGCGGGAGCGGTTCTGGTCAATGGGTGGGCCTGCGACGACCCTGAGGCCGACGTCGATCCGGCCGGGCTCGAGCTCAGCGTGGATGGCGTCGTCTGGCCCTATCGCGAAAAGGCCTACGTCGTCATGCACAAGCCGGCGGGTTACGAATGTTCCCGCCATCCCGGCCATCATCCGAGCGTTTTCGGCCTGCTGCCTGCGCCCCTCGTGCAACGCGGCGTGCAATGTGTGGGACGGTTGGATCAGGACACCACCGGACTGCTGCTGTTTTCGGACGACGGCCAGTTCATCCACCGCATGACCTCGCCAAAAAAGCGCGTCGGCAAAGTGTACCGCGCGGTGTGCGCCGATACGGTACGCCCTGAAATGCTCGACGCGCTGCGCGGCGGCGTACAACTCAACGACGAACCGGCGCCTCTTGCCGCGTTGGCCTGCGAAGCGGTCTCTGGCGACACGCTGCGTCTCGTGCTCGCGGAAGGCAAATACCATCAGGTGAAGCGCATGATTGCG
Source organism: uncultured Thiobacillus sp. (assembly GCA_966433795.1). Classification (GTDB taxonomy): domain Bacteria; phylum Pseudomonadota; class Gammaproteobacteria; order Burkholderiales; family Thiobacillaceae; genus Thiobacillus. Next base: position 5,818 of record CBJMYK010000037.1, read on the forward strand.
GCCGCGGGCAACCACGTCGAGCGGCTGCACCGCGAAGCCGTCGGCAATTACTCGTTGCCGGACGATCTGCCGCCGGGCGGCTGGCGCTGGCTCGAAGCCGACGATCTGCAACAACTGGAGTGCACATGGCCGTCCGTGATGTTCTGAAAATGGGTGATCCCCGGCTGCTGGCGCCGGCCCGGCCGGTCGAGCACTTCGCGTCCGCCGGGTTGGCGCAACTCGTCGCCGATATGCGCGAGACCATGTACGCATTGAACGGCGCAGGCCTCGCCGCGCCGCAGATCGGTGTGCCCCTGCAGATCGTGATCTTCGAGGTGAATGCCAACCCGCGTTATCCCGAGGCCGCGGACGTTCCGTTCACCGTGCTGATCAATCCGGTGCTGACGCCGCAGTCCGAGGCCATCGAGGAAGGGTGGGAGGGCTGCCTGTCGGTGCCCGGCATGCGCGGGCTGGTGCCGCGCCATAAGGAAATCCGCTATCGCGGGTTCGACGCGGACGGCGAACCGGTGGAGCGCAGCGTAAGCGGCTTTCATGCGCGCGTCGTCCAGCACGAAGTCGACCACCTGCAGGGCATCCTCTACCCGATGCGCATCAAGGACCTGCGTAATTTCGGTTTCACCGAGACGCTCTTTCCGGGGCAAACGCTGCAGGACGACTGACTTGCCCTTGTTTTGGCACGGATTTGGCTAACGCCGCTGATCCTAAAGTTGTCGCCGAGCGCGCCGCTAACTTGTTACGTAACCGTGGGCGAGGTGTCCGCGGCAGATGTAAACAAGGACAATAATGAGCCCGGAACGACAGCTCCAGCAGGCCACGCGGCCCATCCGGAACGGCGACACGATGATGGCCGAGGTGGCCCAGCTCGACGATATCGCCGCCCAGCTTATGCAGGTGCAGCGGCACTGGCACGACAGCGGCCGCGAACCGCAGCTCGCGGCAGCGCTCGCCTCGAGCCGAGCCGTGTGGCACGCCATTCAGAGCGCGCTGGCCGAAGGCGCCTTGTCTTTGCCGCTCGAGGTCCGGCAGAACTTGCTTATTCTCTCGGTCTACGCGGACAGCAAGATCGGCGCGTGCGAAGCGGCGCCCGACGCCGATACGCTCGGCAGCCTCATCGCGCTGACGCGCACTCTTGCGGGCAGCCTCAGAGAGTGGCGGGAGGCGGCATGAGTCGGTTCGACCACGGGGCGGCAATGAAAGACCTCACGCTGAACTGCGCCGATGTCGCCGGCGTTGGCACGCCAGTGCGACCCGGCCGCGGACGCACCCGGGCGAAGACGGTGCCTGACGAAAAGGTCAAGAAACCGGCGGACGGCGCGCGCAAGAAATCGCCGCCGGTTCGCAAAGCCCCGCCGCGGGGGCGCTATGTCGACGAGTATGCGCATCCGCCCGCTTAGGCCGCCGTTCTAAAGCCGGCCGTTCGACGGTCAGGCCAGCACTTCGCTTAGTTCGTCTTCCAGCACCGCACGCCCGGCCGGGTCGTCCAATCGCTCGCCGCGAATCAGAAAGGTGTCCTCGACGCGCTCGCCGAGCGTGTCGATTTTTGCCGCGTAGACGCCGATTTCGCGCCGCATCAAGACGTCCGCTATTGCGAACAGCAATCCTCCGCGGTCAGCGCAGGTGATCGACAGCGTATAGCCGTCGCCCTGAGCGTTCGCTTCGAGGCGCACGCTCGCCGGATAGGGGTGGTGGCGCTGGTGGCGCGACAGGCGGCCCGGGCGCACGGCCTGCAAGGGACGCGCGGGGTCGAGATCGCGCGCCAGCTCGTGTTCGACGAAAGCCAGAAAATCCCGATAGTGGATGTTGCGATGGGCGAGATCCATGACCTGAAAGCTGTCGAGGGCGTAGCCGTTTCGGGTCGTGTGGATTTTCGCTTCGAGAATCGTGTACTGGATGCGCGCGAAGAACGCACAGATGCGGACGAAGATGTCCGGCCGGTCCGGTGCGTAGACCAGGACCTGGATGCCCTCGCCGGCGGGCGACAACCGCGCGCGGACCACTGCCGCGGTCGTGGCGTTGCGCCGCCACAGCATGCGCGCATGCCACGCCATGTCGCGGGCGTCGAACCGAAGGAAATAAGCTTCGTCGAGATGCTGCCACAGCGCGTCGGCGGCTTCGCTCGGCAGGCCGTACAAGGCGAGATTGACGCGTGCTTCCTCTCGCCGCGCGGCGATCCCCGCGGCCGCCTGGTCTTCCCCCTCGAGCCGCGCGAGCGCCGCACGGTAGAGGTCCTCGAGGAGCTTCCCTTTCCAGGCATTCCATACCGTCGGGCTCGTCCCGCGGATGTCGGCGACGGTCAGCAGGTACAAGGCGGCGAGCCGGCGCGCGTCGCCGACGCGCGCTGCAAATGCGGCGATCACCTTGGGGTCGCTGATGTCCTCCTTCTGCGAGGTGCGGGACATCATGAGGTGCATCGCGACCAGCCAGGCGACCAGTTCGGTGTCGGCCGGGTCAAGCCCGTGCTGGCGGCAAAACCTGCGCGCGTCGGCCGCGCCCAGTTCGGAGTGGTCGCCGCCACGGCCCTTGGCAATATCGTGGAAGAGCGCTGCCAGGTACAGCAGCTCGGGCTTGTCGAAGGACGCGATCAAGCGGCTCGCGAGGGGCAGTTCGTGGGCGAGCTGCGGGACCGTTAAACGGCGCAGGTTGCGCAGGACGGTCAGGATGTGTTCATCGACGGTGTAGACGTGGAAGAGGTCGTGCTGCATCTGCCCGACGACCCGACCGAAGGCCGGAATATAGCGACCGAGCAGGCCGTAACGATGCATCGCGCGCATCGCCCGTGTGACGCCGACGGGCTGGCGCAACAGCGTCATGAACAGCGCGCGGTGCGCGGGAAGCGCGCGAAACGCCGGATCGACGCGCGCGCTGCCGCGCCACAGCGCGCGCAGGGTCGTCGGTTCGAATCCGGCGAGTTCCGGGTGCTGCGCGTAGACGATGAACGCGCGGAGCAGCGCGTCGGGCTTGTGCGCGAACAGGTTGGCTTCGCGCGCTTCGAGCAGTCCGGCCCGCAGCTGGAAATCCTCGTCGATCGGCAGCGGCGGCGCGACGACCGGAAACAGCCTGACCCGCAAGGACTGGATCAGGATGTCGTTTGCGCGTTGAACCAGCTTGGCCGCGCGGAAATATCCCTGCATCAGCCGCTCGCCCGCCAGGCGGTGGGGAGTCGGCGCCAGATCGAGGCAGGCCGCGAGTTCGGTCTGATAGTCGAACGCAAGCCGGTCGTCGCGACGGCCGGCAAGTAGATGCAGGTGTATGCGCAGCATCGCCAGCCAGTGTTCTTCGCGCGCGATCCGGCGCGCCTCGCCGGGCGTAAGCAACCCCGCGCGCGCGATGCCGCTCCAGCCGCCTCCGATGTCGCAAGCCTGGGCGAGCCAGTGAATGGTATGCAGGTCGCGCAGCCCGCCGGGGCTGTCCTTGAGGTTGGGTTCAAGCTTGTAGGCGCTGTCGTCGAAGCGCGCATGGCGCGCGTGCTGTTCGGCGAGCTTGCCGTCAAAAAAGCGGTGGGCGTCGAAGCGCGCCCGGAAGCGGCGCCTGAATTCGTCAAAGAGGCCGGGTGCGCCCCAGACTGGTCGGGCTTCGAGCAGGTTCGTTTCGACCGTGATGTCCGCGTCGGCCTCGGCGAGGCATGCCTCGACCGTGCGCACGCTATGGCCGATTTCGAGCCCGACGTCCCAACACGCCTGCACCCAGCTTTCCAGCGCGTGCCGCTCCTCCGGGAGCGGCTCCGGCATCACCCCGGTGAGCGCCCCCTCCTCGACCA
>CBJMYK010000038.1:0-9555 GCA_966433795.1 uncultured Thiobacillus sp.
GTCGGCGGCATATTGCATGTCGGCCAGGAGGACGTCGAAAAAGCGCGCCATGATGTCGACCCGGCGCGCGCTCAGCGTGCTGACGAGCGCCGCCTCGCGCGCCTCGATGTCACGCTCGGCCGCTGCGATGCCGTAGCCGCTGCGGCCGAAATCGAGCAAGGGTTTGCGGGCGACGATGCGCGCGCTATTGTCGGGCTTCCAGCCGTCGTCGGGCCGCCGCCCGCTGCGCAATGCGCCCTCGAGGTAGAGACTGAAATCCTGGCGACTCGCGGCCTGCAGACGGTCCGCCCGCGCCGACGCGAGTTCGCTCTCCGCAATTCGACGCTCCGGATGGGGGGCCGCAACGGCAGCGAGTGCGGCCTCGAGCGTAAGTGGTTCGGCGCTCGCCGTCAGCGGCAGAACGCTCAGTATCGCGACCCAGGCCGCGTGCTTCATTTGCCCTGTTTATAGCGGGTGAAGGGCTGTTTGGCGTAAGCACCCTCGGCCACGTAACGGGCGAGTAGCAGAAACTCGGCCTTGTCCTTGGTCGGACCGGTATGACGGGCGATCATCTTGCCGTCGAGGTCGAAGAACAGCAGGGTCGGCGTGGCGCGCACGCGGTGCGCAAAGGCGAACTCTTTTTCGGTCGTCGCCTTGCCCTTGAAGTCTGTCATCGGCGTGTCGCCGTTCACGTCGATCGAATACACGAGGAATTGCGCGCGGTAGATGTCCTGCACGTCGCTCTGGTTGAGGATCGTCGTTCTCATGCGCTCGCAGAACGGGCATTCGTCCATCTCGAAGAACAGGAAGATCCCCTTCTTGCCCTGCTGTCTGGCGGTTTCCAGTTCGGCCTGAAAATCGCCGAATTTGGGCTGGAAGAAATGATTGGCCGGGTCCCGTGTCTCCCCCCAGGCCGGAGCCGTCAGTAGCAGGATGAAAGCGAGAAGCAGTTGGCGCACGGAATCTCCTGATTATTTTTTAGGGCGGGCCGCTTGGCTCTTGAGATAGCTTTCCACCGCTTCGCGCGTGACGGCACCGACCTGCTGCGCGACCATTTTACCCTCGGGGTTGAACAAATAGGTGGTCGGAAGTCCTTGCACGGGGCCAATCTGGCTCACGATCTGGTTGTTGCCGAGCACGATCGGGTAGTCGACGAGCAGTCCGCTCGCGAAATCGGTGACCTGCTTGGCATTCCGGTAATCCAGCGCCACCCCGATGACCACGAGGTTGTTTTTCTTGTCGCCATGCAGCGCGATGAGATCGGGAATCTCTTCCAGGCACGGTGGACACCAGGTCGCCCAATAATTCACCAACACCCATTTCCCTTTGTAGCCCGCGAGGCTATGTGTTTTCCCCTCGGTGTCGGTCAGCTTGAAACCCGCGGCTTGCACGAAGCTTGTGGCGGCTGCCAGCAGCAGTGCGCCGAACCACATGGGATAAAATCGCTTTCTTTGTAACGTCTGCATCGTCTGCCCCAGTCATGAATAATTTCCGCACCGAGAAGGACTCGCTCGGCGAAGTCCGGGTTCCCTGCGACGCGTGGTACGGCGCCCAGACCGCTCGTGCCGTGGTCAATTTTCCCATTTCGGGGCGTGCTCCGGATAAGGATTTCGTACTAGCGCACGTGCGCATCAAGCTTGCCGCGGCGCGCGCGAACTGCCAGCCGGGCTGGCTGACCGAGCAGAAACGCGACGCCATTGCCGCCGCCTGCGAAAGAATCCTCGCCGGGGAATACCTCGATCAGTTCGTCGTCGACCGCTTCCAGGCGGGCGCCGGAACCAGCCACAACATGAACAGCAACGAGGTCATCGCCAACCTCGCCAATGTGGCGCTGGGCGGCGAAAAAGGCAGCTACACGCCCGTCAACCCCAACGACGATGTCAACATGGGGCAGTCGACCAACGACACAATCCCGACCGCGATCCGGCTCGCCGTTTTGGCCAAGTTGCCACGCCTGATCGGCGCCGCGCATGCCATGGCCGCCGAATTCACGCGCCTCGCCGAGCGCGAGCGCGACACCGTGAAATCGGGCCGCACCCACCTGCAGGACGCGGTTCCCACCACGCTCGGCCAGGAATTCGCCGGCTACGCGTGGACCCTGACCCGCTGCGCCGCCGCGCTGGAAGGCGTGCGGCCGGCGCTATGCGAGATCGGGCTGGGTGGCTCGGCCGCGGGGACCGGGCTCAATACCTCGCCCGACTACCCCGCGCGTGCAGCGGCCGAACTCGCCGCGCTGACCGGCGAGCCGATCCGCGTCGGCGAACTCGTCGCGCAAATGCAGTCGATGAACGATCTTGCGCGCCTGTCGGGCGAAATCCGCAACCTCGCGCTCGAACTCACGCGCATTTCCAACGATCTGCGTCTGCTCGCGTCCGGCCCGCGAACGGGTCTTGGCGAAATCCAGCTGCCCCCGGTGCAGCCGGGGTCGAGCATCATGCCCGGCAAGGTAAACCCGGTGATGTTCGAGATGCTGAATCAGGTGTGCTTCCAGGTTCTTGGGCAGGACGCTGCCGTGTCGTATATGACCCAGGCGGGGCAGCTCGAGCTGAATGTCATGATGCCGGCGCTGGGCAGCGCGCTGTTCGATGCGATGGACTGGCTGACCAACGCGATGAACGCGGCGACCGAGAAGAACCTCGAGGGCATCGTCGTGAATCGGGAACGGTGCGCCTTTTTCATCCACCAGAGCGTCGCGCTTGCGACCCTGCTCAATACGCAGATCGGCTACAACCAGGCCGCCGAACTCGCCAAGGAATCGGAGAAATCGGGCCGGCCGGTGCGCGATATCGTCGCGGAGCGCGGCCTCATGAGCGAGGCAGCTTTCGACTCGCTGGTACTCGCCGCTGCACACGGTATTGGTAGCGGCGGCGGCGCGGGCTGACCCTCGCCTCCAGATACCCTATATGGCGATCCAGTGGTTTCCCGGGCATATGACGACCGCGCGCAAAAAGGCCGCGGAGACGCTCGCCCAGATCGACGTCGTGGTCGAGGTGCTCGACGCGCGCCTGCCCGAGGCGGGCAGCAACCCCATGATCCACGCGCTGCGCAACTTCCGCCAACGCCCCTGCCTCAAGCTGCTGAACAAAGCCGACCTCGCCGATCCCGAGGTCACGCGCGCATGGATCGACCACTACAACCGGCAGCCCGGTGTGATGGCCGTAGCGATTTCGGCGAAAAAACCCTCAGACGTGGCGAGACTGCCGGCCCTCGCCCAGAAGCTTGCGCCCCACCGCGACGACACCTTCAAGCCGCTGCGTCTGATGATCATGGGCATCCCCAACGTCGGCAAATCGACGCTCATGAACACCTGGGTGAAGCGCCGCGTCGCCGCGGTCGGCGACGAGCCGGCCGTTACCAAGTCGCAGCAGCGCATCAACCTGTCGCCGCGTCTGGTCCTGGTCGATACGCCCGGCATGACCTGGCCTAAGATCGAGCACGACTCGGACGGCTTCATGCTCGCGGCGAGCCACGCGATCGGCCGCAACGCCGTGATCGATGAGGAAGTCGCGGTGTTTCTGTCGGGCATTCTGCTCGAGCGGTACCCGGCGCTATTGCAGGCGCGCTATGGCTTCGAGGTTCAAGGACTCGATGCCACGGGCGTCGTCGAAGCGGTGGCGAAAAAACGCGGCTGCATCATGAAGGGCCGTGGCGGCGAACTCGACCTCGAGAAGGCAGCGATGATTCTTCTGACCGATTACCGCAGTGGCAGCCTCGGTCGCATCAGCCTCGAGACGCCGACCTCACGTCGCGCGATGCTCGCCCGCGGAAACGCGCCGAGGAGCCCGCTTGACGCCCAGCCAGACGGCACCGGCCAATAGCGCTAGGGCGCAGCAGCCCGGTCGAGCCAGACCAAGGTTTCGGTCCTTCCGTGCACCGCCGCAACCGGCAAAGGCGCGCCGTCCCGCCAGCGCTGCATGGCTTCGCGCTTGGCCGCCCCGCTCACCAAGAACCAGACGTGGCGACTGCGACTCAGTCGTGCTGCCGACAGGCTGACCCGCTCGGGCGGCGGCTTCGGCGCGTCGTAGACAGGTAGCGCATCCGCGGCCTGCGGCGCGTCGCCCCAGACGCGATCCGGAAACAGGCTCGCCGTATGGCCGTCTTCGCCCATCCCCAGCAGCACGACGTCGAAATCGCCGATGCCTTCGAGGCAGTGGGCGTACAAGGCAGCCGCCTTGGGCGCGCCAAGCTCGGCAGGGATCGCATGGCGGTTCGCCCGCGGAAGCCGCGACGCGGCGAGCCACGCCGTTTCCGCCATGACGCTGTTGCGCTCGGGGTGGTCGGCCGCGACGCAACGTTCGTCGCCGTACCAGACATGCCAGCGCGCCTCGCCCGCCCCGCGCGCCGCGAGTGCGCGATAGAGCGCGCGCGGCGTGTTGCCGCCGGCGAGCACCAGGTGGAATTCACCGCGCGCCTTGATTCCCGCCTCGGCTTCGGCGCACAGGGCGCCGGCGAGTACCGACACGAGTTGTTCGACATCGGCAAAAACCCGCGTCTCGGGCAGACTCACAACTCGTTGCGCCAGGTCTGGTCGTCGCTGTCGAATAGACGGTTCGCTTCGGCCGGGCCCCAGCTGCCCGCTGGGTAGGTCGGGATGAATTCGCGCTCGACCGCCCAGTTCTTGAGGATCGGATCGACGACACGCCAAGCCCACTCGACCTCGTCGAAACGGATGAACAGCGAGCGGTCACCCTCGATGACGTCGAGCAGCAGCGTTTCGTAGGCATCGAGCGTCTGCTCGTCGGTCTTGAGGAAGCTCGCGTTCATCTGCATGACGCGCGTCCCCATGTCGAGGCCTGGCTGTTTGACGTGGATCTCCATATGCATCGACTCCTCGGGCTGGATGCTGAGCAACACCCAGTTCGGGGCGACCGATTCGAACGGCGTCTCGCGAAACAGCTGTTGCGGCGGCTGACGGAAGCGGATCGCGATGATCTGGGTCTGGCGCGCCATGCGCTTGCCCGTCCGAAGATAGAACGGGACGCCGCGCCATCGCCAGTTGTCGATGTAGAACTTGGCAGCGACGAAGGTCTCGGTCGTCGAATTCGACTCGACGTTGTCCTCCTGCTGATACGCGCGGGCGATCTGCCCCTCGACGCTGCCGCGCGAGTATTGCGCACGTACGGCGTGGGCGTGCACCGCCCGCTTCGAGATTGGGCGGATCGAGCGCAGCACCTTGACCTTTTCGTCGCGCAACGCGTCGGCCTCGAGCGCGGGCGGCGGCTCCATCGCGACGACGGTCATGAGCTGCATCAGGTGGTTCTGCAGCATGTCGCGCAAGGCACCGGCGCGGTCATAGTAGTCGGCGCGCCTGTCGATGCCTCCGGATTCAGCGACCGTGATCTGCACGTGGTCGATGAAATTGCGGTTCCACAACGGCTCGATCAAGGTATTGGCGAAGCGGAACACGAGCAGATTCTGGACCGTCTCCTTGCCGAGGAAATGATCGATGCGATAAACCTGCTGCTCCTCGAAGTGCTGGTGCAGCAGGCGGTTGAGCGTCTGCGCGGACTCCAGATCCTCGCCGAAGGGTTTCTCGATGACGACGCGGTTGAGCCCGCGCGGCTTGTTCAGCCCGGCGGCCTCGAGGTTCTGGATCACCGCGCCGAATTCCGCGGGCTTGATCGCGAGGTAGAAGACCGTCGCCGAACAGGCGGTCTCCGGCGGCAGACGTTCGGCGAGCGCGTGGTAGGAGCGGGAGTCGTTGAGATCGCCTTTATGGTAGGCGAAGCGCGCGAGAAAGCGGTCGAAGGTCGGCGTGTCGAGCGAGCCCTTGACCTTGTCCCTGAGGACTTCGCGCATGTGTTCGCGCCAACTCGCGGTGTCCCAGTCGCGACGCGAAAACGCGATGATGCTCAGCGACTCCGCCAGGCGCGCCGCCGCCTCGAGGTGATAGAGCGCCGGCAGCAGTTTGTTCGACGCGAGATTCCCGGTCGCGCCGAAAATGACGAACGAGCACGGCATGTTTTCGACACTGGCGTCCTTGGCGGCGTTCATATCAGCCTTCCTTCACTGCGTGTCCACCGAAGCCCTGGCGCATTTTCGCGAGCATTTTCGCCGCGTAGTCGTTCTTCCCCTGAGTCGCGAAGCGCATCATGAGGGCGAGCGACATGACTGGCGTCGGGACGCCCTGTTCGATGGATTCGAGCGCGGTCCAGCGCCCCTCGCCTGAGTCCGCGACGAAGGGTTCGATCGATGCCAGCGACGCATCCTGCGCCAGGAAATCTGCCGAGAGGCCGAGCAGCCAGGAGCGTACGACGCTGCCGTGCCGCCACAACTCCGCGATCGCGGCGACGTCGAGGTCGAAGCCGGGCTTGTTCTTCATGAGCGCGAAGCCTTCGGCGAAGGCCTGCATCATCCCGTACTCGATGCCGTTGTGGACCATTTTGACGAAGTGTCCCGAGCCGACCGGCCCGGTGTGCAGCCAGCCTTCGGTCGCGGCCGGCGCGAGCGCCTCCATATAGGGCTTGAGCCGCGCCGCTGCCGCGTCGGAGCCACCGAACATGACGCAGTAGCCGTTTTCCAGCCCCCACACGCCACCGGACACGCCTGCGTCGGCATAGTCGATGTCTTTCTCTGCAAGCAGCCGGGCGCGCCGCTGGTCGTCCTTGTAGTAGGCGTTGGCCCCGTCGACCAGGAGATCGCCGGCCTTCAGCAAGGGCAAGAGCGTTGCTACGGCCGCTTCGGTCGCCTCGCCCGCGGGCAGCATGAGCCACACGATACGCGGTGCCTGCAGGGCCGCGACCAAGTCTTCGAGCGTCGCGCAGGCGAGGTGCCCCGCCTCCGCGGCGATCGCCTCGCTCACGTCAGGGCTGCGGTTGTACAGCGCGATCTTGATGCCCTTGCGTCCCAGTCGCCGCGCCATGTTTCCGCCCATGCGACCGAGTCCGATGATCCCGAATTCCATGCTTGCTCCTTTGGTAAGGTGTTTTGCGGGGGCCCGGAGCTGCGATCACTACCCGCGCCCGTGCACCGCTTCACTATAGGTTGTCCGGTGCGCGCAGGCCCGCGGACAGGATGTCGTCAGGTTAGCAGTCCGGGGAATAGTTGCCCGAGGCCGCGCGCGATCATCTCGATCGAGATCGCGACGATGATCAGCCCCATCAGGCGGGTGACGACGTGGATGCCCGTTTTCCCAAGCCTTTGGGCGATCACGGGAGCGGCGCGGAAGGATAACCAGACCGACAATGCCACAAGCGCCACCGGTATCAGCAGCAGACCGCGCTGCAAGGTCTGGCCCTCGAGGGCACCCGCCGCGACGATGACATGGGTGATTGCGCCCGGCCCGGCGAGAAGCGGCACCCCGAGCGGCACGACGCCGACCGAGTCCTTCTCTTCCGCCTCGATTGCCTCGTCCTGCGTCTGTCTCTGGGGGCTGACGTGCGCCTCGACCATCGAGAGCGCGAGCAACAACAGCAGCAGGCCGCCGGCGACGGAGAACGCTGCGAGCCGGATCCCGAAAAACCCCAGCAGCGCTTCGCCGGCGAATGCGAATATCGTCAGCACGCCAAGCACCGTCAGCGCCGCGACGCGCGCGGCGGTACGACTCTGCGCGAGCGTATAGCCGCGGGTGGCCATAAGAAAAATCGGGATGACACCAACGGGGTCGACGATCGCGAACAATGCGAGCGCGGCCTTCAGCAGTTCGAGAATGTCCATGCCATGCATCATAGCCGCACGACACGCGGTGCTTTAGCGCCTGCGGAAAACCAGGTCCCAGACCCCGTGACCGAGGCGGATTCCACGTTGCTCGAACTTGGTGAGCGGGCGTGTGTCAGGGCGGGGCGCGTAGTCGACAGCCGTATTGTGTAGCTGCGTTTCGGCACCGAGCACCGCGAGCATCTGCTCGGCGTAGTCCCGCCAGTCGGTGGCGAGGTGGATGTAACCGCCTGGCGCAAGGCGGTTCGCCAGCAGTGCGACCAGGGGCCCCTGAATCAGACGGCGCTTGTGATGGCGCTTCTTGTGCCAGGGATCAGGAAAGAAGATGTGGATACCGGCCAGCGTCGCGGGCGGCAGCATCGCCGTCAGAACCTCCACGGCATCGTGCTGGATCACGCGGACGTTGCCGAGCCCGCGCTCCCCGATCTGCTTGAGCAGGGCGCCGACGCCGGGCGTGTGCACCTCGACGCCGATATAGTCGATCTCGGGATGGGCCGCAGCAGTCTCCGCCAAGCCTTCACCCATGCCGAAGCCGATCTCCAGAACGCGTGGCGCGACACGCCCGAACACGGCGTCCAGATCGAGTACGTCGGGCTGGTACGGCAGCACGAAGCGCGGCCCGATTTCGGCCAGCGCGCGCGCCTGCCCCGAGCCGACCCGACCCGCCCGCAGCACGTAGGAACGGATACGCGGGTGCGCGCCGCTTTCTGCCGACATGCTCACTTGCTGCCGCTGATGAGGCCGCTCGTCGGCGAGCTCGGGCTGGCGCGATAGATCTTTTTCGGCATCCGCCCGGCGAGAAACGCCTCGCGGCCGGCTTCGACAGCTTTCTTCATTGCCGACGCCATCCGCACCGGGTCGCCGGCGCCCGCGATCGCGGTATTCATGAGCACCGCATCGCAGCCGAGTTCCATCGCGATCGTCGCGTCGCTCGCGGTGCCCACGCCGGCGTCGACGATTACCGGAACCGAGAGACGGTCGATGATGATTTGCAGATTCCAGGGATTGAGGATGCCCATGCCTGAGCCGATCAGGCTCGCGAGCGGCATCACGGCGACACAGCCGATGTCTTCCAGCTGTTTGGCTGCGATCGGGTCGTCCGAGGTGTAAACCATGACCTGAAACCCGTCCTTCACCAGCACTTCGGCCGCCTTGATCGTCTCGGCAACGTTGGGATATAGCGACTCGGGATCGCCAAGCACCTCGAGCTTGACCAGGGCGTGGCCGTCGAGAAGCTCGCGCGCCAGCCTTAAGGTGCGGATGGCATCCTCGGCCGTATAGCAGCCCGCGGTGTTGGGGAGGTAGGTGTACTTCGACGGCGGCAGCGCGTCGAGCAGACTCGGCTGGCCGGCATCCTGACCGATGTTGGTGCGGCGGATGGCGACGGTAACGATCTCGGCGCCTGATGCTTCAACCGCGAGTCGCGTCTGCTCGAAGTCCTTGTATTTCCCTGTGCCGATCAACAAGCGTGAGGCATAGGATCGTCCTGCGATGATGAGAGGTTCCATAAATTCGGGTCGATGCAAAAAAAGCAGGGAAATAGCCGATTCAGCCGCCGCCTACCGCGACGACGATTTCAAGTCGGTCGCCGCTCGCGAGCGCTGTATCGCCGTGCTGACTGCGCGGCACGATTTCCCCGTTGCGCTCGACGGCGATGCGCTTGCCCGCGAGGTCGAGCGCATCGACGAGCTGTCCGAGAGTGAGCGGCGCGGGAAAGCTGCGAGCTTGGCCGTTGATCACAAGTTCAATCACAACTTCTATCCGGCAGGACTATTCAGTAGAATCGCTCATTCTACCCCGAAGCAAACACGGGGTATGCAGGGTGATCGCAGCAGCATAGCGCCAGGCGGGCGTCGTATAGTGGCATTACCTGAGCTTCCCAAGCTCATGAGGAGGGTTCGATTCCCTTCGCCCGCTCCA
>CBJMYK010000039.1:0-9511 GCA_966433795.1 uncultured Thiobacillus sp.
AAGGCCGCGCGCACCGCGGGCAAGGCCGCGACTTTCGACGCGCCCTCGCCGACCGCTTCGGCACGAATCGCGTCGGTCACGTCCTCGCCGTCGAGTCGGACCGTACCGCCGCTGAAAGCGGCCGGCAGGCGCGCCGCGAGTTCGGCGACCCGCGCCTCGTCGTCCAGAGCGACGCGGCGCTTCATGGCCGCCAGTGCAGTCAGGCGGTACAAGGCGCCGCTGTCGAGGAAATGGAAGCCAAGCGCGGCCGCGACGCGTTCCGCGACGGTGCCTTTGCCCGACGCCGAGGGGCCGTCGACGGTGACGACCGGAATGTTGTCGTGCACGGAGCTCATCGCGCGATCTCCGCGAATGCGTTGAAATAGCCCGGAAAGGTCTTGGCGACGCAGCCCGGGTCCTTGATGCGAACGGCGACACCGCCCAGCGAGGCCAGCGAGAGGCACATCGCCATGCGATGGTCGTCGTAGGTGTCGATGACCGCGTCCGAGCGCAGGGCTTCCGGCGCCGTGACCCGCAGGAAGTCGGCGCCCTCCTCGACCGTCGCGCCGACCTTGCGCAACTCGGTCGCCATCGCTGCGATGCGGTCGGTTTCCTTGACGCGCCAGCTCGCGATATTGCGCAAGCTCGTCGTGCCGTCGGCGAACAAGGCTGCGACCGCGAGCGTCATTGCGGCGTCGGGGATGGCGTTGCAGTCGAGGTCGATCGCCTTGAGACGTCCTTCGGCCGGCGCGCGTGCCTCGATCCAGTTCGGCCCCATCTCGATCTGAGCGCCCATCATCGCCAGGGCGTCGGCAAAACGCACGTCACCCTGGACGCTGTCGCGCCCCACGCCCTCGACACGGACCGGGCCGCCGCCGATCGCGCCAGCCGCAAGAAAGTACGAGGCCGACGAGGCGTCGCCTTCGACCCAGATTTCGCCGGGGCTGCGGTAGTGCGCCGCCGCCGGAATGCTGAAGCGTTGCCAGCCCTCGCGCCCGATCTCCACGCCGAAGCGGCTCAGCATCGCGAGCGTAATTTCGATATAGGGTTTGGAGATCAGTTCGCCCGCGACTTCGATCCTGGTGTCGCGCTGCCGCAGCGGCAGCGCCATCAGGAGTCCGGTAAGAAACTGGCTCGACACGTTGCCGCGGACCGCGGTGGTGTCGCCTGCGATCTGCGCCGGATGGATCCGCAGCGGCGGAAACCCCTCCTGTCCGAGATAGTCGATGCGTGCGCCCAGCCGCCGCAAGGCGTCGACCAGATCGCCGATCGGCCGCTCGTGCATCCGCGCCACCCCTTTCAGCACATACTCGCCGCCCGACAAGGCACAGGCCGCGGTCAGCGAGCGGAACGCAGTGCCGGCATTGCCCAGGAAGAGTTCGGCCTGCTTGACGGGAAAGGCGCCGCCCGCGCCAGTGATCTCGTAATCATCGGAATCACCCCGCCGCAGCACGCCCACGCCCAGCGCGCGCAAGGCGTCGAGCATGACCCGGGTATCGTCGGAATCGAGTAGCGCACGCACGACCGTCGTGCCCTGCGCCAGCGCCGACAGCAGCAGCACGCGGTTGGAAATGCTTTTTGACCCGGGCAGCCGTATCGTGCCGCGGACCCGCTTGCGCGCGGGCAAATCGATGAATTCCATCAAATATCCTGAGTGTCGATCCAGCGCTCGCGGGCATCGCGCGCGCGCGAGAAAATGTCCAGCAAAGCGGCGCCGTCTTCGGCCGCCAAGGCAGCGCCCAGCGCCTGCAGCGCTACAACGTAGGCATCCACTTCGCCGCGCAGCGCGTCGCGGTTTGCGAGCGCGATGTCGCGCCACATTTCGGGGCTGCTGCCCGCGATCCGGGTGAAGTCACGGAAGCCGCTCGCGGCAAAGCGGAAGAAGGTGTCGCGATCCGCGCGCCGCGCCAGTTCGTCGACCAACGCAAACGCGGCCAGGTGCGGCAGGTGGCTGACCGCGGCGAAGACGCGGTCGTGCGTCGCCGCGTCGAGCACTTCGAGCTCCGCACCGGCAGCCTGCCACAGTGCCCGGACCGTGGCGAGGGCGCGCGCGTCGGTGTCCGCGTCCGGAGTCAGCACGACTTTCCTGCCGCGATAGAGATCGGCGCGCGCCGCGGCGGGGCCGCTCTGCTCCGAGCCGGCGATCGGATGTCCGGGCACGAAGTTGCGACCCTTCGCACCCAGGGCCGAGCGGGCGGCCGCGGCCACCTTGACTTTGGTGCTGCCCGCGTCGGTGACGATCGTGTGCGCCTGCAGGTGCGGCTCGAGCGCGTTCAGTACCGCTTCGGTCTCGCCGACCGGGATCGCCAGAAGCACGCAGTCCGCCCGCCCGGCTTCGGCCCAGTCGGCCGCTCGGTCGATCAAGCCGCGCGCCCGCGCGAGATCAAGACTCGCGGGATTTCTGCCGACCCCGATCACCTCGCCCACTGCGCCGGCCTCTTTCAACGCGAGCGCAAACGACCCGCCGATCAGGCCGACGCCGACCACTGCGAGTTTCTCGACGATCACAGACACGCTTTGCGGCCGCAGGGGTCGGGCTGCGGTTCTGAAACCGCAGAGCCGTCAAGAATCGCGCGCAGGGCACCGAGGAAGCGCGCGTTCTGCCCGGCCAGGCCGACCGAGACGCGCAGGAACTCGGGCAGCCCGTAGCCGGCGACCGGGCGCACGATCACGCCGCGCTTGAGCAGTTCGGTATTGATGCGTGCCGCGTCGCCGACCCGGGCCAGGAGGAAATTGCCCTTCGACGGCACGGTCTCGATATTCAGGCCCGCAAGGCCGGCAACGAGTTGCGCCATGCCCGCGGCGTTGAGCGCATAGCTACGGGCCAGAAACGCGTCGTCGTCGAGCGCCGCCTCCGCCGCGGCGAGTGCCGAGGCATTGACGTTGAAGGGGTGACGCACGCGATTCAGAAGGTCGACGACGTCGCGATGAGCGAGCCCGTAGCCCACACGCAAGCCGGCGAGCCCGTACGCCTTGGAAAAGGTGCGGCTGATCAGCAGATTGGGGAAACGCGCGAGCCACGCCGCCGTGTCGCAGCGGGCCTCAAGCGGCAGATATTCGCCGTAGGCCTCGTCGAGGACGACCAGCACCTGCGGCGGGACGGTTTCGAGAAAGGCTTCGATATCGTCCCAGGGCAGGAAGGTGCCGGTCGGGTTGTTGGGATTGGCGATCCACACGATCCGCGTGTCGTCCCGGATCGCCGCACGCATGCCGGCTAGATCGTGCCCGAATTCCTTCGCTGCCACGGCGACGCCGTGCGCGCCGACTGTGTGCGTGGCGATCGCATAGACCGCGAAGGCGTGCTGCGCGTAGACCGCGGAGGTACCGGGCGCAAGGTAGGCGCGCGCAGCCATGTCGAGCACGTCGTTGGATCCGTTGCCGAGCACGATCTGCCCGGCGTCGACGCCGAGCTTGGCGGAGAGCTTCGCCTTCAGCGCGTAGCCCGCCCCGTCCGGATACAAGGCCATGTCGAAGAGCGCGTCCTGTGCCGCGGCGAGCGCGAGGGGGCTCGGGCCGAGCGGGTTTTCGTTGGACGCGAGCTTGACGATGTCGGCTTCTGCCAGGCCGAGCTCGCGCGCCAGCTCGGAGATCGGCTTGCCGGGCTGATAGGGGGCGATCGCGCGCACGTGGGGCGGCGCGATCACGGAACAGGTTGGATCACAGCCATTCATGCGGACGCTGCGGGGTAGGAGCCGAGAATTTTGAGGAAGGCTGCGCGCGCTTCGATTTCGGCGAGCGCGGCCGCGAGTCGCGGGTCCTGCCGGTGGCCGTCGCAGACGACGAAGAACAGGTATTCCCAGGTGCCCGAGCGCGCCGGACGCGACTCCAGCTTGCTCATCGAAACGCCGGCGTCGGCGAGCGGCTGCAGCAGCTTGACCACGGCGCCCGGCTGGTTGCGGGCGCCCATGACCAGCGAGGTCTTGTCGCGCCCCGACGGCGCGGCGTCGTTCGTGCCGAGCACGAGAAAGCGGGTGGTGTTGCTCGCCTCGTCCTCGACGCGCGCCTCGACCACGACGAGGCCATACAGCGCGGCGGCCGCTTCGCTGCCGAGCGTCGCGGCGTCGGGTTCTGCCGCGGCACGGCGCGCACCCTCGCTGTTGCTGACGACGCCGACGCGCTCGGCATCGGGCAGATGGCGACTCAGCCAGTTCTGGCACTGCGCGAGCGATTGCGCGTGGCCGTAGACGCGCCGGATGCCCGCGAGGTCGCCGTGTTTACGCATCAAGGTCTGATGGATCGGCAGCATGACTTCACCGCAGATCTTCAACGGTCTGGCGACGATGAGGTCGAGCGTGCGCCCGATCGCGCCGTCCGTGGAATTTTCGACCGGCACCACCGCGAAGTCGGCACGACCGGTTTCGACGGCGTGAAAACACGCGTCGATATCGGCTTCGGCAAGCGCGTCGACGTCTTGCCCGAATTGCTTGTGCACGGCCTGCTGGCTGAACGTCCCCGCCGGGCCGAGATAGGCGACTCGCGTCGCTTCCTCTACCGCGCGGCACGCCGACATGATTTCGCGGATCAGGCGCTCGACGGTTTCACCGGAGAGCGGGCCCGGGTTCGCGTCGCGCAGCCTGCGCACGATTTGCGCTTCGCGCTCCGGTCGATAGATGCGTTCGCCCTGCTTCGCGTGCCCCACCTGCTGGGCAAGCGCCGCGCGCTCGGAAACCAGCTTGAGAAGCGCGTCGTCGATGTTGTCGATGCGCGCGCGCAACGCGCCGAGCTCCGCCGGCACGCCGGAAGTGCGCCCTGCCTCGTCCTTCATGCGGGGAGATAGCGCACGGCGAGCACACCGCCGATGGCAGCGAGCTGCGCGATCACGGCGCCCGCCACGGCGCTGTCGACGTCGACCAGCGTGTAGGCCATGTCGCCCTTCGACTTGTTGACCATGTTGTGGATGTTGAGGCCGGCGGCGGCGAGGACCGACGAGATCTGCCCCACCATGTTCGGTACGTTGGCGTTCGCGATCGCGAGGCGAAAGGCCGACTCGCGCGGCATGCTGACGTTGGGAAAGTTGACCGAGTTGAGGATGTTGCCGTTTTCGAGATAGTCGGCGAGCTGCTCCGCGACCATCACGGCGCAGTTCTCTTCGGCCTCTTCGGTGCTGGCGCCCAGATGCGGCAAGGCAACGACCTTGGGATGGCCCTTGAGCGCGTTCGCCGGGAAATCGCAGATGTAGGCATGCAGCTTGCCGGCGTCGAGCGCCTCGATCACGGCGGCGTTGTCGACCACGCCCTCGCGCGCGAAGTTCAGAAGCACGGCGCCGGGGCGCATCGCGCCGATACGCTGGCTGTTGATGAGATTGCGCGTGGCGTCGAGCAGCGGCACGTGCAGGGTGACGAAATCCGCCGTGCGCAATACGTCCTCGACATTCTCCGCACGCTTGACCTGCGAAGGCAGCCGCCAGGCCGCGTCGACGGTGATCGCCGGATCGTAGCCGACGACGTTCATGCTGAGCCGTATCGCCGCTTCGGCAATGTGCGAGCCGATCGCGCCAAGCCCGATCACGCCGAGCGTGCGGCCCGGCAGTTCCATGCCGGCGAACTCCTTCTTGCCGGCTTCGGTCGCCTTGTGTATCGCCTCGTCCGTGCCGGTGAGGCTCTCGGCGAACTTCAGGGCCGGCACGAGGTTGCGCGCGCCCATGAGCATGCCCGCGATCACGAGTTCCTTGACGGCGTTCGCGTTGGCGCCCGGCGCGTTGAACACCGGCAGCCCGCGCTCGGACATCTTCTTGACCGGGATATTGTTGGTCCCGGCGCCGGCACGACCGATCGCGCAGACCGACTTCGGGATGTCCATTTCGTGCATATTCGCCGAGCGCACCAGGATGGCGTCAGGATCGGCGAGATCGCCGCCCACGACATAGTGCTCGGGCAGGCGTGCGAGACCGCGCGCCGAGATCGCGTTGAGGGTGAGGACCTTGCGAGCCTCAGCCATGGTTCTTCTCGAACTCACGCAGGTACTCGACCAGCGCGCGCACGCCCTCGGCCGGCATCGCGTTATAGATCGATGCGCGCATGCCGCCGACCGAACGATGACCTTTCAGCTGCAGCAGGCCACGCTCCTTGGCGCCCTTGAGGAAGGCCTCGTCGAGTGCCGCGTCCTTCAAGGTGAAGGGCACGTTCATCAGCGAACGATTGTCCTTCGCGACGGGCGAATTGTAGAAATCCGTTGCGTCGAGCGCGTCGTACAGGAGCCCGGCCTTCTCGCGGTTGATCTTCTCCATGCCGGCCAGGCCGCCGCGCGCCTTCAGCCATTTGAAGACGAGACCGGCGGTATACATGGCAAAGGTCGCCGGGGTGTTGTACATCGAGTCGTTGTCGGCGTGGATCTTATAGTCGAACATCGTCGGCGTGCCTTTCAGCGTCTCGCCCATCAGATCCTCGCGCAGAATCACGATCGTGAGCCCGGCCGGGCCGATGTTCTTCTGCGCGCCGGCGTAGATCACGCCGTACTTCGAGACGTCGATCGGGCGCGACAGGATGGTCGACGACATGTCGGCGACGAGCGGGACATTACCGGTTTCGGGCGTCCAGAAGATCTCAACCCCGCCGATCGTCTCGTTCGGCGTGTAGTGGACGTAGGCCGCATCGGGATCGAGCTTCCATTGGTCCTGGGTCGGCGCATAGCTGAAGTTCCTGTCTTCGCTCGACGCCACGACGTTCACGGCGCCGTAGCGTTTCGCTTCCTTGATCGCCTTCTTCGACCACTCGCCGGTATTGAGGTAATCGGCAGACGCTTTTCCGCGCAGAAGATTCATCGGCACCATCGCGAACTGCGACGAGGCACCGCCCTGCAGGAACAGGACCTTGTAATTCGCCGGGATCGCCAGGAGTTCGCGCAGGTCGGCTTCCGCCTCGGCCGCGATGCCCATGAATTCCTTGCCGCGATGACTCATTTCCATGACCGACATGCCGCTGCCGTGCCAATCGACCAGTTCGGCCTGCACCTGCTGCAGCACATCCTTGGGAAGCACGGCCGGGCCGGCGCTGAAGTTGTAAATGGTCATGCGGTCACCCCTCTCATTCCTCTTCGTTGTCGGTCTCGGCCACTTTTTCCAGGCTGATGAGCTTTTCGCCCTTGTCCAGGTTGATCAGCGTCACGCCCTGGGTCGCACGGCTCATCGCGCGGATTTCCTTGACGCGGGTGCGGATCAGCACGCCGCCCGTGGTGATCAGCATGATTTCGTCGTCAGCCTTCACGAGATTGGCGGCGACGACCTTGCCGTTGCGTTCGCTGGTCTGGATCGCGATCATGCCTTGCGTCGCCCGCGCGTGGCGCGTGTATTCGGCGATCGAGGTGCGCTTGCCATAGCCGTTTTCGGTCGCCGTCAGCACGAAATCGTTTTCGTCCTCGGCGACGAGCAGCGAAATCAGCTTCGCGCCTTTGGCGAGCTTCATGCCGATGACGCCGCGTGCGGCACGGCCCATCGGGCGCACGTCGTTCTCGTCGAAGCGCACCGCCTTGCCGCTGTCGGAGAACAGCATCACGTCGTGGCGGCCGTCGGTGATCGACGCGCCGATCAGGAAGTCGCCGTCATCGAGACCCACGGCAATGATGCCCGCCGTGCGCGGCCTTGAGAATTCGGACAAGGGGGTTTTCTTGACGATGCCGTTGCTGGTCGCCATGAACACGTAATGCTCGTCGTCGAAGGTCTTGACCGGCAGCAGCGCGTTGATCTTTTCGCCGTCTTCGAGCGGCAGCAGGTTGACGATCGGCTTGCCACGCGCGACCCGTCCGCCCTGCGGAACGTTGTAGACCTTGAGCCAGTAGAGCCGGCCGCGGTTGGAGAAGCAGAGAATGTAGTCGTGGGTGTTGGCGACGAACATCTTCTCGATGAAGTCCTCGTCCTTGGTCCCCGCCGCCTGTTTGCCGCGACCGCCGCGCTTCTGTGCCCTGTAGTCATCCAGCGGCTGCGACTTCATGTAGCCGCCGTGCGACAGCGTGACGACCATCTCTTCCGGCTTGATCAGGTCCTCCATCGACATGTCCTGCGCGTTCTCGACGATCGTCGAGCGCCGCGCGTCGCCGAACTGGTCGCGGACCTGCGTGAGCTCCTCGCGAATGATCTGGGTGATGCGCGCGGGATTGGCGAGAATGTCGAGCAGGTCGGCGATCCTGGCCATGATCTCCTTGTACTCGCCGATGATCTTGTCCGACTCCAGGTTGGTCAGGCGCTGCAACTGCATTTCGAGGATGCGCTGCGCCTGGATCTCCGAGAGATGGTAGCCGTCGGCATGCAAGCCGAATTCCGGTCCCATGTTCACCGGCCGTGAATACTCGGGATCGATGCGCGCCAGCATCTCCTCGACCATCGCCGACTTCCACGCGCGTCCGAGCAGGCGTTCCTTCGCGATCGCGGGCGTTTCCGACGATTTGATCAACTCGACGATCTCGTCGACGTTGGCGAGCGCGACCGCCAGGCCTTCGAGGATATGGCCGCGCTCGCGCGCCTTTCTGAGATCGAAGACGGTGCGGCGGGTGACGACTTCACGGCGGTGGCGCAGGAACGCGTCGAGCATCTCCTTCAGGTTCAGCAGCCGCGGCTGACCGTCGATCAGCGCGACCATGTTCATGCCGAAGGTATCCTGCATCTGCGTCTGCTTGTACAGATTGTTGAGGACGACGTCGGCGTTCTCGCCGCGCTTCAATTCGATATAGACGCGCATGCCCGACTTGTCGGATTCGTCCCGGAGATCGGCGATGCCGTCGATCTGCTTGTCGCGCACGAGTTCGCCGATCCGGATCAGGAGATTGGCCTTGTTCACCTGGTAGGGCAACTCGTCGATGATGATCGCCTGCTTGCCGCCGCTCTTGTCGAGGTCCTCGACGTGACAGGTTGCGCGCATCACGACACGGCCACGTCCGGTGCGGTAGCCGTCACGCACGCCGGAAAGGCCATAGATGATGCCGGCGGTCGGGAAGTCCGGCGCCCGGACGATATTGATCAGCGACTCGATGTCGGTCTCGGAATCGTCGAGCAGGGCGTGCAGCGCGGCGCAGATGTCCGTGAGGTTGTGCGGCGGGATGTTGGTCGCCATGCCGACCGCGATGCCCGACGAGCCGTTGATAAGAAGATTGGGGATCTTGGTCGGCAGGACCAGCGGCTCGTGCTCCGAGCCGTCGTAGTTCGGGCCGAAGTCGACCGTTTCCTTGTCGAGGTCGGCCAAGAGTTCGTGGGCGATCTTCGCCATGCGCACTTCGGTGTAACGCATCGCCGCCGCATTGTCGCCGTCGACCGAGCCGAAGTTTCCCTGGCCGTCGATCAGCGGATAGCGCAGCGAGAAGTCCTGCGCCATCCGCACCATGGTGTCGTAGACGGCGGTATCGCCGTGGGGATGGTATTTACCGATGACGTCGCCGACGACGCGCGCCGATTTCTTGTAAGCCTTGTTCCAGTCGTTGCCGAGCTCGTTCATCGCGAACAGCACGCGGCGATGGACCGGCTTCAGGCCATCGCGCACGTCGGGAAGCGCGCGGCCGACGATCACGCTCATCGCGTAATCGAGGTATGAACGCCGCATCTCCTCCT
>CBJMYK010000040.1:0-9477 GCA_966433795.1 uncultured Thiobacillus sp.
CGAAAATACCCGCGATGATGGCGATGACCAGAAACGTGATGGCCCATCCGAACATGGCACTCTCCTTTCAAATTGACTTAAACCCCGGAGGGATGAGTCTTTCGATGCAGAGGGCGTGCCAGGGGATTTTTTATGAGTCGAATCAACGCCTTGGGGCGAAAAAACGCGCCCGCGCAGGCACCTGCGGCGCGCGCGCTGTCGCTGCGCCCCGACGCTCATGTCGCGTCGTCGCGGTCCTTGAACAGGGCGGGAGTGAGGCCGTGGCGCTGCAGCAGCCGGTATACCTCGGTGCGGTTTCGCCCGGCGAGCCGCGCGACTTCGCTGACTTGTCCGCGCGTCAACTTGAGCAGCGAGATCAAGTAGTCGCGCTCGAACGCAGCACGCGCTTCCGCGAGGGGCTGGATCTCGGCCGGCTTCTCGCGCAGCGCGCGGGCGACCAGGCTGCCCGGAATCGTCGGCGTCGTACAGAGCGCGACGCACTGCTCGAGCACGTTGCGCAGCTGACGGATGTTGCCCGGCCAGTCGGCGGCGGCAAGCATGTCGAGCGCGTCGGGTGCGAAGCCGCGTACGCGACGGTCGTATTTTTCGGTCAGCTCGGCGAGGAAATGCTGAGCCAGCAGCGGGATGTCCTCGCGCCGGTCGCGCAGCGGCGGCAGCATCAGATTGACGACGTTGAGGCGGTAGTAGAGGTCTTCGCGGAATTCGCCGCTGACGATCGCTTCTTCGAGATTCTTGTGGGTGGCGGAGAGAATGCGAACGTCGACCGGCCGCGTCTCGGTGGCGCCCACCGGGCGCACCTCGCCTTCCTGCAGCACGCGCAGCAGCTTGACCTGTAGCGGCGCGGGCATGTCGCCGATCTCGTCGAGGAAGACCGTGCCGCCTTGCGCGCTCATGAAGAGACCCGGGTTGTCGCGCGCGGCCCCGGTGAAGGCCCCTTTGATGTGGCCGAACAGTTCCGACTCGAGCAACTCCGCCGGAATCGCACCGCAGTTGATCGCCACGAAGGGCTTGGCCCGG
Organism: uncultured Thiobacillus sp.; assembly: GCA_966433795.1. Taxonomy (GTDB): domain Bacteria; phylum Pseudomonadota; class Gammaproteobacteria; order Burkholderiales; family Thiobacillaceae; genus Thiobacillus. The sequence goes on from CBJMYK010000040.1 coordinate 1,018, forward strand.
CGCGGGCTGGCGCGATGGATGGCGCGCGCGAGCAATTCCTTGCCCGTGCCGGATTCGCCCTGGATCAACAGCGAGGCTTCGCTCTGTGCGGCGAGCCGTGCCTCGGCGAGCAAGGCCTCCATCGCCGGACTTGCGGTGATGATCTCGGCACGCCAGCTGTCGTCGGAAACGTCCGAGGCGCTCCCGCCGAGGCGGGTCGCGCGTTTCAATAGCTCGATCAGCGTCGGCGCGTCGTAGGGTTTGGTCAAATAGCCGAACAGGCCCTGCTGCGTTGCCGCGACCGCGTCCGGAATCGTCCCGTGCGCCGTCAGCACGATGACGGGCAGCGCAGGATCGCGCGCCTGGATCGCGCGGAACAACGCCATGCCATCGATGCCGGCCATCTGCAGATCGGTCAGCACGGCGTCGGGGCGCGCCAGCGCGAGCTGCGCGAGCGCGGCTTCGCCGCTGTCGACGGCGACGACGCGAAACCCGTTCGCGTCGAGGCGCAGCGTAATCAGTTCGCGCAGCGCTGCGTCGTCATCGACGACGAGGATGGTCGGCTTCTTCATGGCGTCTTCGGCAGCCCGCCGCGCTGCTGCAGCGACTTCTCGAGCGCCTTGATTTGCTCGAGCTTGTCCTGCAGTTCCTGCCCGCGGGCGCTCTGTTGCTTGAGATCGATACGGGCTTTAACGGATTTCTTCATCAGGTCGACCAGCGTTTGGGCGTGGACATCGATTTCCACGAGCGAGTTCAGATTCTTGAGGCTGCGTTCGAGCGCCTCGATGTTGTCCTCCCGTTCCAGCAGGGCGGCGAGCTGGAAGCGTTTGTCGTCATCGAGCCGCCGCTGCGTTTCGAGCGCGCCGAGGTCACGGCGGCGTTGCTCGGGCGAGAGGCTCGCGACGCGGAACAGCTCGTCGAGGAGCTCGGCGGCGCGCGACCCGATGCGCTCGTGGGCCTCGGAGTCGGGCGGTGGCGTCTTGCGCGCCGCGCTTCTGGTCGGATCCTCTACGATCAGCCACCCGCCCGGGGGTGGGCAGTCGGCCGTGCGCCCCGTGTCCGGCGCGCGGGGCGCGGCGCAGGCTGCGAGGAAGAGCGAGAGCACGGCGACGGAAAGAGATTTCGGCTTCATGGCGGCAGCGGCAGGGTTAGACGGAAACAGGTGGACCAGGGCGAGCTGTCGACGATCGAGATCGTGCCCCCGGCCGCCAGCACCGACTCGCGGACGATCGACAGCCCGAGCCCGCTTCCCTTGACGGTGCTCTCGGGCTGGCTTGGGCCTTGGAAGAACGGCTCGAAGACGCGGCTGCGCAAGGCATCCGGAATGCCCTCGCCCTCGTCGCACACCCATAGCACGACCGCGTCGTCGGCCGCCTCGCTCTTGACCAGGATGCGTCCTTTGTCCGGGCTGAATTTGACCGCATTCGACAACAGATTGTCGAGCACGGTTTCGAGCAGGGAGCGATCGGCGAGCACGGCGGGCGCTGCCAATTCGGTCTCGACTGCAATGCCACGCGCCTCGAGCGCGAGCCGTTGGCGGTCGAGTACGCTCGCGAGCGCGTCGTCGAGGGCGACCGCGGCCGCCGGGGGGCGCGCGTCCTGGATGTTGCCGTAGCGGATCAGATCCTCGATGCGGCGCTGCAGGTCGCGACTGCCCGCGTCCATGATCGCCACGATGCCGCGCTGGCGTGGATTGAGAGTGCCCGCCAACTCGTCGCCGAGCAGGGCCACGCCCTCGCGCAGGGAGGCGAGCGGCGTTTTCAGTTCGTGTGAGACGTGGCGCAGAAACTGTAGTTTCTGCTCCTCGAGCGCCTGCAGGCGCTGGCGCAGCCAGTCCATCTCGCGGCCGAGCTCGACGATGTCCTGCGGACCGCTGATGGCCGGCAGCGGGCCGAGATCGGCCTGGCCGAGTTGCTGGATCGAAGCCTTGAGCTGCTTGATGGGTCGATTGATGAGCCAGGAAAATACGGCGGCGAGCAGCAGGGTCAGCGGGATCAACGCGAGCCCGAGCGCGATCAGGCGCTGTCGCGTCGCCTGCACCGTTTCTTCGAGCGCCTGCAGTTCATGCTGGACCGCCGCGTCCGCCTCGTGCAGCAGGTTTTCCGCGCCCACGTGCAGGTCGTCGAACGCGGGATCGAGCGCGTGAAAGCGCGCGCTCTCGAGGAAGCGGCCGGGCTCGAGCGTGCGATACAGCGCGCGGCTACGCGTGCGCAGCGTCGCCAGCGTGGCGCGGGAAGTCGGATCAGCCAGCCGCGAATCGAGCTCGGCAAGCTGCTTTTGCAAGGCATCGAAGCGCGCGTGCAGGGCAGGACCGAACTCCTTGTCCTGGAGCAGGTGGTATTGTCCGGCGGCCCGTTGCAACTGGCTGACCGATTCGACGACCTGCCGCACGTCGCGCGTCACCGCAAGGCTGTCGCGGGTGAACTGGCGTTGGGTGTCGAGCACGCCCTGCAGCACGTGCACGGCGTTGATCAGGCCGCTCGCGAGCGGCACGATCAGCACGCCCATGGCGGCGATCACGAGGATCGTGAACGAGCGGGGATAGTAGGGGCCAGAAAGCATCCGGACGGAAGGCGCAGACAATGTCGCAGCATACCGCGGTTCACGCGCCGGCGGCCCGCCGGCGCGCGCTCGGTGCCTAGAGATCGAGATAGGCGAGGATGCCCTTGGCCGCTTCGCGGCCTTCCCATACCGCGGTCACGACGAGGTCCGAGCCACGGACCATGTCGCCGCCGGCGAAGACCTTCGGGTTGGCGGTCTGGAACGGGTGGGCGTGGCCGCTCGCAATGACGCGTCCCGCCGGGTCCGTCGCAATTGCGTGCTCGGCGAACCAGGGCTGCGGATTCGGGCGGAAGCCGAAGGCCACGATGACGTGGTCGGCCGCGACGATTTCCTCGGAACCCGGAACGACGACCGGCGTGCGCCGGCCGCGCGCGTCGGGCGGACCGAGCTCGGTCGTCACGAGCTTCACGCCCTCGACGCGGCCGTCGCCGACGATCTCGACGGGCTGGCGGTTCCAAAGGAACTGCACGCCTTCTTCCTTGGCGTTGGCGACTTCGCGCTTGGAGCCCGGCATATTCTTCTCGTCGCGACGATACGCGCAGACGACCGAGGCTGCGCCTTGGCGGATGCTCGTGCGGTTGCAGTCCATCGCGGTGTCGCCGCCGCCGAGGACGACGACGCGCTTGCCCTTCATGTCGTGGAAGGCCTCGTCGGGCCCGGCGAGCGCGAGGCATTGGCGGACGTTGGAGATCAGGAAGGGCAGGGCTTCGAGCACGCCCGGCAGGTCTTCGCCCGGAAAGCCGCCTTTCATGTAGGTGTAGGTGCCCATGCCCATGAATACGGCGTCGTAGTCGTGGAGCAGCGCCTGCATCGAGACGTCACCGCCGACCTCGACCCCGAGGCGGAACTCGATGCCCATGCCCTCGAACACCTCGCGGCGCCGGACCATGACGGTCTTTTCCATCTTGAATTCGGGGATGCCGAAGGTCAGCAGGCCGCCGATCTCGTCATAGCGGTCGTAGACCACGGCTTTCACGCCGTTGCGGGCGAGCACGTCGGCGCAGGCGAGGCCGGCGGGACCTGCGCCGATCACGGCGACTTTCCTGCCGGTCGGCAAGACGTTGGAGAGGTCGGGGCGCCATCCGGCCTTGAACGCCTCTTCCGAGATGTAGCGCTCGATCTGGCCGATCGTGATCGCGCCGAAGCCGCCCGTGTTCGGACCGCCGCCGACCGCCTCGCCGAAGCCGTCGGTATTGAGCGTGCAGGCGCCTTCGCAGAGCCGGTCCTGCGGGCAGACCCGGCCGCAGACTTCGGGCAGCGAATTGGTCTGGTGCGAGAGTTCGGCGGCCTCGAACAGGCGCCCTTCGGTCACGAGCTTGAGCCAGTTCGGGATGTAGTTGTGCACCGGGCACTTCCACTCGCAGTAAGGGTTGCCGCAACCGAGGCAGCGGTCGGCCTGCTCCTGCGCGTGCGCAGGGTCCATCAGCGCGTAGATCTCGCGGAATTCGTGCTTACGGACGTCGGCAGGCGTCTTCGCGCCGTCGCGGCGCGGCTGCTTCAGGAACTGGAATACGTCACCCATCATGCTTCCAATACTTCACGTGACTGGCCGGGCAGGTCCTCGACCAGGTCTTCAATCGAAATGCGCTTCGGCTTGACCAGCCAGGCCTTCGCCAGTGTGGCGTCGAAGTCGGCGAGCAGCGCCTTCGCGCGCGCACTGCCGGTGAGCGCGAGATGCCGCTCGATCTGGGCCTTGAGGAAGACACGATAGGGCTCGGTCTCGACGCTCGTGATGCGGGTCAGCTCGACCATTTCCTTGTTGGTCTTCGACACGAAGTCACCCGCCTCGTCGACCACGAAGGCCATGCCGCCGGACATGCCGGCGCCGAAGTTGAGCCCGGTGTCGCCGAGCACGATCACGGTGCCGCCGGTCATGTATTCGCAGCCGTGGTCGCCGATGCCTTCCACCACCGCCAGCGCGCCCGAGTTGCGCACGCCGAAGCGCTCGCCGCCCATGCCGGCGGCGTAGAGTTCGCCGCCGGTTGCGCCGTACAGGCAGGTATTGCCGATCAAGGTGTTGCGGTGTGCGTCGAAGGTGGCCGAGCGCGGCGGGTAGACGACCAGACGGCCGCCGCCCATGCCCTTGCCGACGTAGTCGTTGGCGTCGCCTTCGAGGCTTAGGCTAAGTCCCTTGTGGTTCCACACGCCAAAGCTCTGGCCGGCCGAGCCGACGAGCGCGATGCGGATGGTGTCGTCGGGAAGGCCCTTCGCGCCGTGCGCCTTGGCGATCTCGCCCGACAGACGGGCGCCGATCGAGCGGTTCACGTTGCGGATCTCGTAGACGAGTTCGACCGGCGTGCCGGCCTTGATCGCAGCGAGCGCGTCGGCGACCATCCTTTCGGCGAGCTCGCCTTTGTCGAACGAGGGATTGCGCTCCTGCTGCGCGAAGCGCGGCGCATCCGCCGGGATGTCGCCCTGCGACAGCAGCACGTCGAGCTTGAGCCGCCCCTGGCGCGGCGTGTCGCCCGGCGAGAGATCGAGCAGATCGGTGCGGCCGATCAGATCGGTCAGCTTCCTGATTCCGAGCGATGCCATCAGCTCGCGCGTCTCCTCGGCGACGAACTTGAAGTAGTTCACGACCATGTCGGGCAGGCCGATGAAGTGCTCCTTCCTGAGCTTGTCGTTCTGCGTCGCGACGCCCGTGGCGCAGTTGTTCAAGTGGCAGATGCGCAGGTACTTGCAGCCGAGCGCGACCATCGGCCCTGTGCCGAAGCCGAACGACTCCGCCCCGAGGATCGCCGCCTTGATGACGTCGAGCCCGGTCTTGAGGCCGCCGTCGGTCTGCACGCGCACGCGGCCGCGCAGGCCGTTGGCGCGCAACACCTGCTGCGCTTCGCTCAAACCGAGTTCCCACGGCGTGCCGGCGTACTTCACGCTGGTCAAGGGGCTGGCGCCGGTGCCGCCGTCGTAGCCGGAAATCGTGATGAGGTCGGCGTAGGCCTTCGCAACGCCGGCCGCGATGGTGCCGACGCCAGGCTCGGCGACCAGCTTCACCGACACGAGCGCGTCGGGGTTGACCTGCTTCAAGTCGAAGATCAGCTGCGCGAGGTCCTCGATCGAGTAGATGTCGTGGTGCGGCGGCGGCGAGATCAGCGTGGTGCCGGGCTTGCAGTGGCGCAGGGACGCGATCATCGGCGACACCTTGTCACCCGGCAGCTGGCCGCCCTCGCCGGGCTTGGCGCCTTGGGCGATCTTGATCTGCAGCACCTCGGCATTGACCAGATAGGTCGCGGTGACGCCGAAGCGACCCGAGGCGACCTGCTTGATCTTGGACATCTTGGCGGTGCCGTAACGCTTGGGGTCCTCGCCACCCTCGCCCGAGTTGGAACGGCCGCCGATGCGGTTCATGCCTTCGGCGAGCGCTTCGTGCGCTTCCGGCGACAACGCGCCGAGCGACATGCCGGCAGAATCGAAGCGCTTGAGAATGGACTCCAGCGGCTCGACCTCCTCGAGCGGAATGGGCTTAACCCCGTGCTCGACGCCGGTCTTGAGCTTCATCAGGTCGCGGACCATCGCGACGGGGCGCGTGTTGACGATGTCCGAATACTTCTTGAACTCGGCGTAGTCGCCGGTCTTCACGGCCTTTTGCAGCTGCTGCACGACGTCGGGGTTGTAGGCGTGGAATTCCTCGCCGAACATGAACTTCAAGAGGCCGCCGGCCGACAGCGGGCGCAGCGGGTTGAACGCGGTCTTGTGCAGGAGCTTCTGGTCGGCCTCGAAGTCCTCGAAGTTGGCGCCGGAGATGCGCGACACCGTGCCCTTGAGGCACAGCGCGACGACGTCCTCGTGCAGGCCGACGCCCTCGAACAACTGCGCGCCGCGGTAGCTCGCGACGAGCGAGATGCCCATCTTCGACAGCACCTTGTAGAGCCCCTTGTCCATTCCCTTGCGGAAGTTGGACAAGGCCTTCTCGAGGTTCGGCTTGATTTCGCCGCTCTTCACGAACTCGCCGATGACCTGATAGGCGAGGTAGGGATAGACCGCGGTCGCGCCGTAGCCGATCAGGCATGCGTAATGGTGGGGATCGCGCACGGTGCCGGTTTCGACGACGATATTCGCGTTGCAGCGCAGGCCGGCGTTGATCAGCGCGTGGTGTACGGCGCCGGTGGCGAAGAGCGCATGGATCGGCAGTCGGTCCCGGGCGATATTGCGGTCGGACAGCACCAGAATGACCTTGCCGGCCTTCACCGCGTCGACCGCACGCGCGGTCAGCACCCCGAGCGCGGCTTCGAGCGAAGTCGCCGCCGGATCGTAGTGCAGGTCGAGCGTGGTCGCGGCGAAGGCCGGATCGTTGAGGTTCAGGAGCTTGTCGAAGGCTTCCTTCGACAGCAGCGGGGTGTGGACCTCGACGCGGTGCGCGTGCGCCGGGCTTTCCTCGAAAAGGTTGCGCTCGGGGCCGAAGGCCGTGTTGAGCGACATCACGATCGCCTCGCGGATCGGGTCGATCGGCGGGTTGGTGACCTGCGCGAACTGCTGGCGCAGGTAGTCGAAGGGCGAACGCACCTTCTGGCTCAGAACGGCCATCGGCGTGTCGTCGCCCATCGAGCCGATCGCCTCGGCGCCGTCCTCGGCGAGCACGCGGATGATCTGGTCGCGCTCCTCGAAACTCACGTTGAACAGCTTCTGGTGGGTCAACAGGCTCGCGGCGTCCATCACCGGCAGGTCGGCGTCCTGGTTGATCGAGAGCTCGAGTTTCACCGCGCTGGCCTTCAGCCATTCGCGGTAGGGCTGCGCGCCCTTGAGCTCGTTGTCGATGTCTTCGGGCATCAAGAGGCGCCCGCTGTCGAGGTCGGCGGCGATCATCTGACCCGGCTTGACGCGACCCTTGCGCTCGACGTTGGCCGGATCGATCTGCCACACGCCCACTTCGGAGGCGATGGTGAGGATGCGATCCTTGGTCAGCACCCAGCGCGCGGGCCTGAGACCGTTGCGGTCGAGCGTGCAGACGGCGTAGCGGCCGTCGGTCAGCACGATGCCTGCAGGGCCGTCCCAGGGCTCCATGTGCATCGAGTTGTATTCGTAGAAGGCGCGGATGTCGGCGTCCATTGACTCGACGTTCTGCCAGGCCGGCGGGATCACGAGGCGCAGCGCGCGGAAGAGGCCCGCGCCGCCCATCACCAGGCCTTCGACCATGTTGTCGAGGCTCATCGAGTCCGAGCCCTTGGTGCCGACGATCGGACGGATCGCGTCCATGTCCGGGATCAGCGGCGTCGCGAACTTCTGCTCGCGTGCGCGACTCCAGTTGCGGTTGCCCTGCACGGTATTGATCTCGCCGTTGTGCGCGAGATAGCGGAAGGGCTGTGCGAGGCGCCACTGCGGCCAGGTGTTGGTCGAGAAGCGCTGGTGGAACACGACGAGCGCCGAGGCGAAGCGCGCGTCGTTGAGGTCGGGGTAGAAGACCGGCAGGTTGGCCGGCATCACCAGGCCCTTGTAGCTGATCACGCGGCACGACAGCGTCGGCAGGTAGAAGACCGGGTCGTTCGCCTCGAGCGCTTTTTCGGCCTGGCGGCGGGCGACGTAGAGCTTGCGCTCGAAATCGTCCTCGCTCATGCCGGCGGCGGCGTTGACGAACACCTGCTCGAAATGCGGCAGCGATTCGAGCGCCGATTCGCCGCACACGCTGGAATCGGTCGGCACCAGCCGGAAGCCCGCCACGATGAGGCCCTGCGCTTCGAGCGCGGCCTTCAGCGTGGCACGCGCATGCGCCTGCGGGGCTGCGTCGCGCGACAGGAATACCAGTCCGGCAGCGTAGAGATCGCCGAGGGCGAAACCCGCCTCGCCCGCCACCGCGCGCAGGAAGGCATCGGGTTTCTTGAACAGCAGGCCGCAGCCGTCGCCTGATAGACCGTCGGCGGCGATCGCGCCGCGGTGCGTCATGCAGGCGAGCGAGCCGATCGCGTTCTGCACCAGCGTGTGGCT
>CBJMYK010000041.1:0-9417 GCA_966433795.1 uncultured Thiobacillus sp.
ATGTACTCGGCGCGCGCCATTTCGACGACCGATCCCCCGGTCGATAGATTGCTGTCGCGGATGGCCTGGCGCACGGTTTCCCAGCGCAAGCCGAGTGCCGCCAGACGATGCGGATCGACCTCGATCTGGAATTGGCGGGCCATGCCGCCGACGGTCGCGACCTCGGCGACGCCCGGCAGCGCCTGCAACTCGTATTTGAGGAAGAAATCCTGCACCGCCCGCAACGCGTCCGGGTCATAACGGTGATGGCGGTCGACCAGCGCGTATTCGAATATCCAGCCGACGCCCGACGCGTCGGGACCCAGGACCGGAGTGACGTCCGTCGGCAGCCGCGACGCCGACTGTCCGAGATACTCGAGTACCCGCGAACGTGCCCAATACGGATCGGTCCCCTCCTCGAAAAGGACGTAAACGTAGGACTCGCCGAACATCGAAAAGCCGCGAACCGCGGTGGCGCCGGGGACTGACAATAGACTAGACGTCAGCGGATAAGTGACCTGATCTTCCACGACCTGCGGCGACTGCCCGGCATAGGCGGTCTTGACGATGACCTGGGTGTCCGAGAGATCGGGAATCGCATCGAGCGCCATATTCTGCGCGGAATGGACGCCCCACCCCGCGACCAGCAGCGCCGCGAGCAACACGAAGAGGCGGTTGCCCAGCGACCACTCGATGATGCGCGAAACCATGCTAGGGGGTCGCTTGCATGCGCTGCGCGGCGTCGTTCATCGAGGCGGCGGCGTCGAGCAGGAATTGCCCGCTCACTGCGACTTCTGCGCCTTCCTGAAGCCCATCCGTGATCTCGATGAATTCTTCGTTCTCGATGCCCGTTTCGACCGGAACCGGCATGAAGTGCCCGCCCTCGCGCGCAAGCATGACGCGGCTTCCCGTGCCGGTCCGGATCACTGCGCTGCGCGGGACCGCGAGGGCCTCGTGTGGTCGCGGTGCGATCGTGACGTCGACGAACTCGCCCGGGCGCAGCGGAGGCTCGACGTTGTCCACCACCAGGCGTGCGCGCAGCGCGCGCGTCAAAGGATCGACGACGGGCGCGACCAAAGCGAGACGCGCCTTGAGCGCGGGGCGCTCAGATCGCGGAAAGCGCACACTGACCGCGTCGCCATCGCGAACCCACTCGAGCTGATCCGCATACAACACGACGTCGACAGCCACCGTCGACAGGTCGGCCAGCGCCACCACATTACTCATCGGCGTGACGTACGCGCCTTCGCGCACGCCGACCGCGGTGACCACGCCCGCCCTTTTTGCGTATACGGGCAGATGGTTAAGCGGACGGCGCGTCGCTTCGATGCGGGCGAGCGTCCGCTCGCTGACATCGGCGTATGCGAATTTCTCGCGCGTGCGCACCCGTTCCCGCGCCAGCGCGGCGGCCATCTGGGCATTCTGCCCCGACATCTCGGTCATGTTCCGCAGCAACTGGTCGCGCCGCTGCAGCAACTCGATGTACTCCCGCTGGCGTTGCACGAGTTCGGGCGAATAGATCTCGTACAGCAGCTGACCGGGCTCGACGCGCTGGCCCACGGTCGTGACGTGGAGCCGACGAACCCAGCCGTCGGTCTTGGGGCTCACCGTGTGCACCGATGTCTCGTCGATCGCCACCTTGCCATAGGTATGCAGTGCGCGACCCATATGCTGCACACGCGCCTTCGCGAGCCGCATCCCCATGCGCTGCTGCAAGGCGCTGTCAACGTGCACGCCATGCGCCGCGTGCGGGGTCGCTCCGGCTTCCACGAGATCCATCCCGCAGATCGGGCACGCGCCGCCGTGATCCTGGAGGATGTGCGCATGCATGGGACAGACCCAGGCCTTTTTTCCGGGCTTGCCGAGATGGACCGGCGCCGCCGGGTCCGCGGCCTCGGCTGAGAGGACGGTGGGCACGCCGCGGCCCGCGCCCGCCCAGTGGGCAACGCCTACCATTGCGGCAGGGACAAGCAGCAGCACGCTGTAATAAAACGCGCGGACAGGCGACGCGGTCATGCGGTGGCAGATCCTGGGTGGGAATTGATACAGGCAGCGTCGCGAGCGGACGCGGCAGCACCTACACGTTCTTCGGTTTCACCTTGACGAGCTTCATCTTGCAGACCGGGCATTTGCCGGGCTCGTGACGGTGAACCTCGGCGTGCATGGGGCAGGCCCAAGCGCCGGCCTTTTGCGGCGCCAGCGAGTCGGGTTGCGGGGCGGCGGCGGCGAAGGCCTGCTGCGTCGCAGCAACAGCCATCCACACAGCGGCCGCGCCCAAGGCATGCCTGATCGTCGTCAAAATACTTGCCTCATTCATCGTGTTTTCCCTTGGTCAAGGGTCCCGGCGCGCCGCAGCGCGCCGGGACGGATCAGCGTACGAGGATCTGTTCGCCGCGTCCCATGTTGGGGTCGGCGTCGCCGCTGAACATCAGCACCGCAATCGCCCCGGTCAACGCGCCCTTGAGCGAATGGGTCACGATCGCGTTGGCGCCCTCGACCGGGGAAATCAGGTCGAAGGTCGCGGCGTCGCCCGGTCCGACGACGAAGCTCTGCAGGCCGGTCTGGACGTTCTTGGGATTGCCGCTCGCATAGACCTTGTCCCAGATGCCCGCGATCGGGTGGAAGGACGAGAACTCGTTCGGCCCGGCGTTCACGAAATAGATGCGGACGCGCTCGCCGGGCTTCGCCTGCAGCCAACGGGTCGCCGCGGGATCATGGACCGGGTCGTATTTGAAGACGCCGCCGTTGAACATGACGTTGCTCCACTTGTTCTGCATCATTTCTTCCTTGGCGTCCGGATTCGGATAGAGCTCGGACTGGACCAGAACGTATTCGCGATCGGCCTTGGGCATCGCTTTGGCGTCCCTGGGGTCGACGATGATCGTCCCGAACATGCCGCGTGCGATGTGCTGGATCATCGGATCCGAGCCGCAGTGATAGAAGAAGACGCCTGGATAGCTCGCCGTGAACGTGAAGGTCTTGTTCTCACCGGGTTTGATCGAGCCGAAGTCCTTGACCACGTCGAGCCGCGCCGCGTGGAAATCCATCGAGTGCGAGTTCTTGTTGTTCTTGTCGTTGATCAGCGTGAACTCGACCGTGTCGCCCTCGGTGACGCGTACGACCGGCCCGGGCACTTTGCCGTCGAAGGTCCAGGTCCGGTACATCGTCCCCTTGTTGTCGATCGGCAGGTCGACCTCGGACGCGTGCAGCGTGACTTTCACGGTCTTCGCCTCGGCGTGTCCGGTCAACAGCGTGACTGCCAGCAGGCCGGCGACCGCCAGGCCCCAGGCGCCACTTCGTTTCATCGTTTTTTGTTTCATTTGATCAAGCTCCTTTTATTTGTCGAGACCGCAGTTACAGACGTGACGCAGATACCCCACCAACTCCCTGATTTCCTCGTCGCTCATGACATTCCCCCAGGCCGGCATGAGCACGGACTTGTTCACCGCGAGCCCGCCTTCCTTGATCACGCGGAACAATTCGTCGTTCGGAATGCCTCCCATCCCCTTCGGATCGCTGTGATCGCGCGGCTGCACCGCCATGTCGCGGCTGTTGATCCCGCGCCCGTTGCGATTGATGCCATGGCACTGCACGCAATAGGTGTCGTAGTTTCGAACCGCACGCTGGCTGTACTGCCCGTCTGCCGCCGCTGCTTCGCCGAGCGCGGTCGAGGCGGACAGCACGACGAGAAGGGACAGTGCGCGCTGCACGAGGCTTCGTCCGGTAGTCATGTTCATTTCCCTTCGCTCTCACCGAGTTGCACGATATAGCCCGTCAAACGCTGTAGATCCGGCTCGGCGAGATTGAGCGTCGGCATCCAGACGTGGGGGTCGAATTTCTGCGGGTCCTTGATGTAGCCGTAGATGTAGTCGGCCTGCAGGCGCGCGCCCGCGGTATAGAGTTCGGGGCCGGAGGCGCCGCCGCTGCCGGGTTTCGCAGCGTGGCAGGCCGCGCAGCCGCGCAGTTTGTTGAAAAACATCGCGCCCATCGCCATGCTGACCTTTCCGCTCTTGAAAGCGCCCTTTTCGACCAGACCCGCGGGGCCACCCAGGCTCATCAGTTCGGCCGCGACCGCCTCGGCGTCGGCCTTGGCGAGCTTGGGATGCGGCGCAAGCGTCGACTCGTCGACCACGTCCTCCTTGTCGGTGCCCTTGAGGTGTCTGGTGTAAAACTCGCCCGCGGGTCGAATCCGAACCGGGTCTTGCAGCCATTTGTCGAGCCAGGGCTTGTTGAACTTGCTGCCGGCGTAATAGAGATCCGGGCCCTTGCGCGTCCACAGCCGGTCGAGGCTCGCCTGTTCGGGCTTTGCGGTCGCGTGGCAGCTCATGCATTGCGCTTTGAGAATCGCGGCGCCGGGGTTGTCGGCAGCGTAAGCCGGGGCAGCCGCGAGTCCCAGGGCGAGCGCGATGAGGCGGGGAAGATTCATGTCGATCCTTTCGCTTATTGAACGGCCTGTCCTTTGAAACCGGCCGCGTCGTGCATGCCCAAGGGCTTCTTCAGGGATTCCTCGTAATAGAAGTCGGACACGAACACCTTGTCCTTCCATGCGTAGAAGGGGTCGTTGCGGCCGATCTCGTTGTACTCGATCACGGTCATCAACCCGCCCATGGGTTTGTCGCCGTTCATCGTGTGCGAGTCGACGTGGTCGTGCACCATCCAGCGGCCTGGATTGTCCGCCGTGAGGAAGACGTCGTAACGCTCCCCGGGCCCGACGACGATCGTGTCGGCTTCGAATGGCGCGGGCAGCGGCCGTCCATCCTTGAACGCGACCTTGAAGACATGGCCGTGGATGTGGATCGAGTGGCTTAGCTCACCGGCCCCGATCAGGCGCAACCGGACGACGTCGCCCTTGTCGACGCGCAGCGGTTGCGTGTCGGGGAAGGCCTTGCCGTTGAGCGTGAAATAGTCCCAGACGTCGCCCGGCACGCCGCCGTAGCCCGGCTTGAACGCCCATTTGGAATCCCAGTCCGAGAGCATCAGGACGTAGTCCTTGGTCACCGTCTTCTCGATCGGCGCAGGCTTCTTGGGGACGATCACGAAAGGGCCCCACATGCCGCGCATCGCCACGTGCTCGTTGACGTTGACGTGGCAGTGGTACCACATCGTGCCCGAGGGCTCGGCGACGAACTTGTAGGTGAACGTGTCGCCGGGCTTGATCGCGGCCTGGGTTGTGTCCGGAACGCCGTCCATGCGCCAGCTCCCCTTCTGCAGCAAGCCATGCCAGTGGATCGTGTGCGGCAACGTCGTGAGGTTATTGACGTTGATCGTGAGCTCGTCGCCTTCCTGCACGTGAATCAGCGGCCCCGGCACCTGGCCGTTGAAGGCGAAGGTGTGAAACTGCTGCGTGTCGACGAGCGTGATCTTCGTGTCCTCGATCGACATTTCGAACGTGCGCTTGGCGGCGTGGCCAAACTGCGGCTGTGCGAGTCCCAGACCCAGGCACAGCGCGGCGATCCCGCTGACATCGCGCCAGCGGTGAGACCCTTTGTTCATATGTCCTCCCTTGAAGATATATGTGAAATATATCTTCTGGAAAACGGGCTGGCAAGAGACTTTTCGAATTTCTACGTCGCCCGCCGCGACGGTCGTGCCCAGGCGCGCCGGATATAATCGAGACCTGATTCCGAAAACCCATGCGACGCCTCGCGGCCCGCTCAACCGACCGAGATGCATGCGGCTGACTAAATTTACGGACTACTCCTTGCGCGTCATGATTTATCTGGCGCGCCATCCCGATCGCCTGGCCACCATCGCCGACGTCGCGACCGAGTACGACATTCCCTCGACCCACCTGATGAAAGTGGTGCATCGCCTGGGGCAGTGCGGCTATATCGTGACGGTTCGGGGCAAGGGCGGAGGGATGCGTCTGGCGCGGGCTCCGGACGCAATCAACGTCGGCGCGCTCGTGCGCGACACCGAAGACAATATGGACATCGCCGAGTGCTTCAGCGCAGAGAATCAGAACTGCCCGATGCTGCCCGACTGCGTGTTGCAGTCGATACTGCGCGAGGCGCGCAAGAGCTTTCTCGCCACGCTCGACTTTTATTGCCTATCGGATATCGTCCGGGAAACGATCCCCCCAGCCGTCGTTCCGCTCATCCGGGTCGACACCGCGGCTCGGAACGCCCCGCGCCAGGGGCCGGGCAGCGGCGGAAAACGCCGGAGCAAGGAATAGGGGCCTCGGCGCCGCCGTATCCCGCAGCGGCCGGCGCGCCGGTGCGCACCCCGACCTCTCGTGTCGCTACAAGCCTGTGAATTTTATGGACTATAAGGATATTCTAATAAATTGCTTGGAGGTATGCCCGTGCTGAATCGTGCCCGCTTGCTGGTCTGCGCCCTGCTGCTCTCGCCTTCGGCGTGGGCGGCGCTGCCGTTCGCCGTGGCGCCTGTGAAGTACCAGATGGCGGACAGCGGTTACACCACCGAAGCGAGCGTTGAGGCGGTCAAGCAGTCGACCCTCGCCGCGCAGGTGTCGGGCCGGGTGGCCGCCGTCAACTTCGACGCAGGCGATTACGTCAAGGCCGGAACGGTATTGGTGCGGCTGACGGCACAAGAACTCTCGTCCGCGGTCGCGGGCAGCCAGGCGCAGGTCGCCGAGGCCGCGGCGACCCTTGCCAACGCGCGCGCCAACTACGAGCGCCAGCAGCAGCTGTTCCGCCAGAAATTCATCAGCCAGGCCGCCCTCGACCGCGCCACGGCCGAGTACCGGGCCGCCGAGGCCGCCGCGCGCGCGGCGCGCGCAGGCGTCGGTGAATCTTCAGCGGTCCGCGGCTACACTGTGATCCGCGCGCCGTATTCGGGCGTCGTCGCCGCGCGCCACGTCGAGGTCGGCGAAACGGTGACGCCGGGCAAGCCGCTGATGACCGGCTTCGACCCCAAGGACATGCGAGTCATCGCCAACATCCCGCAATACAAGCTCGCGACGGTGAAGGCCGCACCGCGCGTCGCGGTCGAGATTCCCTCGCTCAACAGATGGATCGACGCCGTCGGCGTTACGGTGCTGCCTTCGGCCGACCTCGCGACCCACACCGTCAAGGTGCGCCTCGACCTGCCGACCGACCTCGAAGGCGTCATACCGGGGATGTTCGCGCGCGCCCACTTCTCGACCGGCAGCGCGCGCAAGCTCGCGATCCCGCTCGCAGCCGTGGTACGCCGGTCGGAAATCACGGCCGTCTACGTCGTCAACGGTGAACGCGTGAGCCTGCGGCAGTTGCGCCTCGGCACCGCGAACGGCCGCGGCCAGGTCGAGGTGCTCGCGGGACTCAACCCGGGCGAGGTGATCGCGCTCGAGTCGATCAAGGCTGGCATCTACGCCAAGAGCGCCGCCCACAAGTCGTCCAAATAACAGCAGGTATCTATGGGACTCTCCGGACGCGTCGCCCGCTTTTTCCTCACGTCCCAGCTGACGCCGCTCATCGCCCTGATGGCGGCGCTGCTCGGCCTGTTCGCCATTCTCGTCACGCCGCGCGAGGAGGAACCGCAGATCAACGTGACCATGGCGAACGTGTTCATTCCTTTCCCCGGCGCCTCGGCAAAGGACGTCGAAGCGCTGGTCGCGACCCCTGCCGAGCAGGTGCTGGCGCAAATATCGGGCATCGAACACGTCTACTCGGTATCCAAACCCGGCATGGCGGTCCTGACCGTCCAATATCTGGTCGGGCAGGATCGCACCCAGGCGCTGGTGCGGCTGTACGACACGATCCAGGCCAACCGCGACTGGGTGTCGCCCGAACTCGGCGTCGGCGAACCGATCATCAAGCCGCTCGGCATCGACGACGTACCGATCGTGACCGTGACCCTGTGGACGCGGGACCCGAAGCGCGGCGCCTATGAGCTCGAGCAGGCGGCGCACGCCGCCGAAATCGAGCTCAAGCGCATTGCCGGCACGCGCGAGGTTACGACCGTCGGCGGCCCCGGGCGCGCGGTCCGGGTGATGATGGACCCCGACCGTATGGCGGCCTTCGACGTGTCGGCCCAGGACATCCGCGACGCCTTGCAGGTGTCGAACGCCGCCCAGCCCTCGGGAACGCTGGTGTCGAACAACCGCGAGATCCTGGTTCAGACCGGCACGTTTCTTTCGGGTGTCGACGACGTCAAGCAACTCGTGGTCGGCGTCGCCCAGGGCCGGCCGGTTTACATGAGCGATATCGCCAGCGTCGTCGGCGGACCCGATCAGCCGTCGCGCTACGTGTGGCACGGACCCGGGGCCGGCGGCGCACACACGGCGGACAACGGCCAGACTTTTCCCGCGGTCACGCTCGCGATCTCGAAAAAGCCCGGCGAAAACGCCGTCGACGTCGCGGAAAAAGTCATCGAGCGCGTCGCGTCGCTACGCAACAGCGTACTTCCCGACGGCGTCGAGGCGAGCGTGACGCGCAACTACGGCGCGACCGCCGACGACAAGGCGAAGAAACTCATCCAGAAGCTGATCTTCGCCACGGCCTCGGTCGTGCTGCTGGTGCTTTTCGCGCTCGGCAAGCGCGAGGCGCTGATCGTTGGCGCTGCCGTGTTGCTCACGCTCGCCGCCACGCTGTTCGCGTCGTGGGCCTGGGGCTTCACCCTGAACCGCGTGTCGCTCTTCGCGTTGATCTTCTCGATCGGCATCCTCGTCGACGACGCCATCGTCGTCGTCGAAAACATTCATCGACGCATGGGGCTCGACCAGGACGGGCTCGACGCGATCATTCCGCGCGCAGTCGACGAGGTCGGTGGCCCGACGATCCTCGCGACCTTGACCGTGATAGCCGCGCTCCTGCCGATGGCCTTCGTCACGGGCCTCATGGGACCGTACATGAGCCCGATCCCAATCAATGCCTCGATCGGCATGCTGATCTCGCTGGCGATCGCTTTCATCGTCACGCCGTGGCTGGCGCTCAAGCTGATCCGGCAGACGCCTCACGGCGCGCATGCCCCCGGCGAAAGCAAACTGCTCGCGCTCTTTCGCACGCGGCTGACGCCCTTTTTGCGCGGCGCCGACGGCAAGCGCGCGCGCCAGAAGCTGTGGCTGGCCATCGCGGTGGCGATTCTGGCCTCGGTTGCGCTCCCAGCGGTGCAGCTCGTGATCCTGAAAATGCTGCCCTTCGACAATAAATCGGAATTCCAGATCATCGTCGACCTGCCGGTCGGCACGCCGCTCGAAAAGACCGCCCAGGTGCTCACCGAGATGGGCACGGCGGTCGCCGAGATGCCTGAAGTGACCGACTACCAGGCGTACGCGGGCACCGCGGCGCCGATCAACTTCAATGGCCTCGTGCGCCAGTACTATCTGCGCGCCGGCCCCGAAGTCGGCGACCTGCAGGTCAACCTCGTCGACAAGCACGCGCGCGACCGCAAGAGCCACGAAATCGCCCAGGCCGTACGTCCACGCGTCGAGGCCGTTGCCCGGCGCCACGGCGCCGACGTCAAGGTCGTCGAAGTGCCGCCGGGCCCGCCCGTGAT
>CBJMYK010000042.1:0-9415 GCA_966433795.1 uncultured Thiobacillus sp.
AGGCGTTCACCGAAATCGAAATTGGCGTAGTCGACGTTTTGCATAACTCCTCCGTTTCAGATGGTGCTCAGACTGGGTGTGCTTCCGATGCCTATCCTACGCCGCGTCGTGACGCTGTCCAGCGTCTCCCTCGAAGCGGTTGTACGCTTATCGGCTAAGCCCTTGAATCCAGCGGGAATAAATTTTGTCGGCGAGCCGATGAAGCGGTGCGATACGGTCCGGCAGATCGGACAGGATGCGTTCGGGTGCCTGGACCGCAGGACTGCCGCTGGCCGCGGCGATTTCCCCGGCGCCGTTTTCGCACCACGCGGAGACGAGTTCGGGCGTCATCTCGACGTGGCATTGCATGCCGATGTGGATCTGATTCAGCACATAGGCTTGATTCGCGCACCATGCGCTTTCGAGGATGCGCGTCGCCCCGGCGGGAATGCCGAAGGTCTCGCCATGCCAGTGAAATGCCCAGAGGGGAGCCGCGTCATCGTCTCCAAGCCAGGGGCGGTCAGCCGCTGCGTCGGTGACCCGCACCGTGCCCCAACCGATTTCCTTGACGGGGTTGGGTCCGACCCCCGCCCCGAGGGCCTTGGCCATCAATTGCCCGCCGAGACAATGGCCGATTACGGGGATCTCCGCTGCCACCGCCTGACTGATGAGTGCAAGCAGGGGGGCGATCCAGGGCAGATCGTCGTTCACGCTCATCGGGCCGCCCATCAAGCAGATGCCGGAAACGCCGTTAAGCGTAGACGGGACGGCTTCACCCGCGTCGATGCGGACGAGCCGCCACGGGATGCGATGCCGGTCCAGAAAAGCTGCAAAATACCCCGGTCCCTCGATCGGGGAATGCTGAAAAATCAGAACAGGATGCATGATGGTCTTCAAGCAGACAGCGCGAGCGCTCATCTTAACGGCAGGCGTGGGTACGTGCACGGCCGGGTGGGCCACCAGCGTTTCGGTGGTCGGCCTGTTCAGGGACAAAGCCATCGTCAGCATTGACGGCGGCAAACCGCGGACGCTGAGCCGTGGCCAGACCGTCCAGGGCGTGACGCTCATCGCCGCCGACTCCGATAGCGCGCGTCTGGACGTCGACGGTCAAGGGCGCACGCTTGGCATGGGGCAGTCGTTTGCCGGAGGCGCACAAACCGGCGCGCGCCAGACCGTCGCCCTCACCGCCGATGCGCGCGGCCATTTCGCAGCCAATGGTTCGTTGAACGGTTATCCGGTGACGTTCCTGGTCGACACCGGGGCCACGTCGATCGCGATCAGCGCGGCCGAAGCGCGCCGCCTCGGACTCGACTACCGCGCAGGCCCGGCAGCGCGGGTGAACACGGCGGCCGGCGCAGTGCCGGCATGGCCCGTCACGTTCAACACGGTCAAGGTCGGCGCCATCAGCGTCAATCAAGTCGCCGGCTTGGTCGTCGAAAGCGGGCTCGACGTGCCCCTGCTCGGGATGAGTTTTCTCAACCGGATGGACATGAAGCGCGACGGACAAACGATGACGCTGACCCGGCGATATTGAGTTCGCCTCGTCGGGGGGCTACTTTGTGCCCTTGTCGTGCTCGATCAACGCGTAGGCGCTGTGATTGTGGATCGACTCGAAGTTCTCGGCTTCGACGACGTAGGAGTCGATCAGCGGCTCGGCATTCATCGCCGCGGCGACGTCGCGCACGATGTCCTCGACGAACTTCGGATTGTCGTAGGCGCGCTCGGTGACGTATTTCTCGTCGGGGCGTTTGAGCAGGCCGAAGAGTTCGCAGGAGGCCTGATCCTCGACCTTGCGGACGAGATCCTCGATCCATAGAAAGCCATTGGTTTTCGCCGTCACCGTCACGTGCGAGCGCTGGTTGTGCGCGCCGTATTCGGAAATTTTCTTCGAGCAGGGACACAAGCTCGTCACCGGCACGACGACCTTCGTGGTGTGCGAGTAGCGCCCGTTTTCGATCGCGCCGATGAATGTGACTTCGTAGTCGAGCATGCTCTGCACGCCCGACACCGGCGCCGACTTGTTGATGAAGTAGGGGAAGGTCATCTCGATGTAGCCCGACTCGGCTTCCAGGCGCTCGACCATCTGCCGCAGCATGCCCTCGAAATTCTCGACCGAAATCTCGCGCTCGCGCGTATTGAGGATTTCGATGAAACGCGACATGTGCGTGCCCTTGAAGTTGTGGGGCAGGAACACGTACATGTTGAAATTCGCGATCGTGTGCTGCACGCCGTCGGCCTTGTCGGCGACGCGGACGGGATGACGAATGCTCTTGATGCCGACCTTGTCGATGGCGATTTGCCGGGTATCGGCCGAGCTTTGCACGTCGGGCATGCAAACGGCGGTGTCGCAAATCTCGTTCATGGAGGGCTCCTTAATGGCGATTTAGACCAAGTATAAACTGCCGTAATAGTTGAGTAAACTACTCGGACATAGGCGCCTTCGTTGCGCCGAGCCCGTGTGGACGCGCTTCAGCGCGCCAGGTGGCTCAAGCGTTGGCGGATCGCTTGCTCGATCCCCGCGGCATCGAGGCCGCAGGCCGCAAGCATGGTGGCGTGGTCGCCGTGTTCGATGAACGCATCGGGCAGCCCCAGATGGAGTATCGGCACGGAAAGGCCGAGTTGCGCCAAGGCCTCCGCCACGGCCGCGCCGGCCCCGCCTGCGACCGCGTTCTCCTCGACCGTGACCAGCAAACGATGGCCCTGCGCGAGCGCGCGTACGAGCTCGACGTCGAGAGGCTTGACGAAGCGCATGTCTGCAATGCTCGCATCGAGTTCCTCGGCGGCGGCAAGGGCGGGTGCCACGACGCTGCCGAAAGCGATCAGCGCGACGTCGCGGCCGCGGCGGCGCAGCAGGCCGCGGCCGATTTCTACGGGGACCAGACCGGATTCGATCGACGCGCCCGATCCGCTGCCGCGCGGGTAGCGTACGGCTGCCGGACCGTCGTGCAGGAAAGCCGTGCTGAGCAGTCGGCAGCACTCGTTTTCGTCCGAAGGTGCGGCAATCACAAGATTGGGCACGCAGCGCAGAAAGGACAGATCGAAGCTGCCCGCGTGCGTCGGGCCGTCGGCGCCGACGAGGCCGGCGCGGTCGATCGCGAGCAGCACGGGCAGGTTCTGCAGCGCGATGTCGTGGACCAATTGATCGTAGGCGCGCTGCAGAAAGGTCGAGTAGATCGCGACGACGGGCTTGACGCCCTCGCAGGCGAGGCCTGCGGCGAAGGTCAGCGCGTGCTGCTCGGCGATGCCGACGTCGAAATAGCGCTCGGGAAACTCCCGAGAAAAGCGCACCAGCCCCGAGCCTTCGCGCATCGCCGGGGTGATGCCGACGAGACGGTGATCGGACGCGGCCATGTCGCACAGCCAGTCGCCGAACACCTGGGTGTAGGTGGGCTTGCCGGCGGGTTTTTCGGCGACCCCGGCCGCGGGATCGAAACGGGAGACGCCGTGGTACAGGCACGGATTCGTCTCGGCAGGCGCGTAGCCCTTGCCCTTCCGGGTGACGACATGCAGGAACTGCGGGCCGCGGAGCTGGCGAATGTTGGTGAGTGTGTCGACCAGTACGTCGAGGTCGTGCCCGTCGATCGGCCCGATATAGTTGAAGCCGAATTCCTCGAACAGCGTGCCGGGTGTCACCATGCCTTTCATGTGTTCCTCGGCGCGCTTGGCGAGCTCGCGGATCGGCGGCGCGACCGACAATACCTTGTCGCCGGCGCGGCGCGCGGCGGCATAGAACCGGCCGGACATCAGGCGCGCGAGGTAATTGTTCAGCGCGCCGACGTTGGGCGAAATCGACATGTCGTTGTCGTTCAAGACCACGAGCAGCGGCAGGTCGGTCGCGCCCGCATTGTTGAGCGCCTCGAACGCCATACCCGCTGTCATCGCACCGTCGCCGATCACGGCGACCGCGCGCTGGTCGGATCCGACTTGATGGAAGGCCTCGGCCATGCCGAGCGCGGCCGAGATCGAGGTACTCGAATGACCTGTCCCGAACGCGTCGAACTCGCTCTCGGCGCGGCGCGGGAAGCCGGCGATGCCGCCGCTTTGCCGCAGGCCGCGCATCGCCTCGCGCCGGCCGGTGAGAATCTTGTGGGTATAGCTCTGATGTCCCACGTCCCACACGATGCGGTCGCGCGGGGTGTCGAACACGTAGTGCAGGGCGAGCGTGAGTTCCACCGCGCCGAGGTTGGACGCAAGATGTCCGCCAGTCTGGGCGACCGCGTCCACGAGAAAGGTGCGCAGTTCCGCCGCGAGCTTCGGCAGGTCCGTAGCGGGCAGGTCACGGAGGTCTGCAGGGGTCTGGATCGTATCGAGCAGCACTGTCGTCATCTCAGAACGTCCGCTCGACGACGAAGTCAGCGAGCTGGCGCAGGCGTTCGGCCGGCGCGCCGAGCGGCTCGAGCGCGGCGCAGGCGTCCGCGCGCAGCTCCAGCGCCCGTTCGCGTGCGCGCGCGACGCCGAGCAGGCTGACGTAGGTCGGCTTGTTGTTGACCGCATCCTTGCCAGCGGTCTTGCCCAGCGTCGCGGTGGAGGCCTCGGCGTCGAGCACGTCGTCGACCACCTGGAAGGCCAAGCCGATGCACTTCGCGTAATGATCGAGCGCCGCCCGCGCCGACTCGGACAGGCCGCCGCATTCCGCCCCGAGCAAGACCGAAGCGCGGATCAATGCGCCCGTCTTGTGGATATGCATGAATTCGAGTTCCGTGAGATCGAGGGCCTTGCCGACGCTCGCCAGATCGATCGCCTGCCCGCCCGCCATGCCACGCGAGCCCGAGGCGCGCGCCAGGATGGCGATCATGTCGCGTTGCGTCGCGGCGTCGCGGGCCAGCGTTCGGGCGGAAAGTATTTCGAAGGCGAGGCTCTGCAAGGCGTCGCCCACGAGCAGCGCTGTCGCTTCGTCGAACTCGACATGAACTGTCGGCTTGCCGCGGCGCAACGCGTCGTCGTCCATCGCCGGCATGTCGTCGTGAACGAGCGAATAGGCGTGAATCAACTCGACCGCGGCAGCGGCGTGCTGCACCTGCTCGATATCGGCGCCGGTGACTTCGCCAGCCGCGAACGCGAGCAGCGGGCGTACGCGTTTTCCGCCGCCCAATACCGCATACCGCATCGCCTCGTGCAGCCGTTTCGGCGCGATATCGGACGGGGGTAGCCACTCGGCCAGCACGCGTTCGATACGCGCTTGGCATGCCTGCGTCCAGGCAGAAAAGTCAGTCATCGGTGTCTTGGGGTTTGAAAGGCTGCAAGCTGCCGTTTTCGAGAATCTTGACCTGCTGTTCCGCGTCGGCGAGTTGCTGCCGGCAGTACTGCAACAACTCCGCGCCGCGCCGGTAGGCCGTGAGGGAGGCTTCCAGCGGCAGTTGGCCCGATTCCATCTCGGCAACGATCGCTTCGAGTTCCGCGAGCGCCGATTCGTAGTCTTTGGGCGCCGCAGCAGCCCGTGGCTTGGCCATTTCGATCAATCCGGCGAGAAACAAAGAACGCTACTTTAACAAATTCAGGTCGGCCGACGCGGGGCTTGGACGCAAGTGGACGCGCCGGCGATGTCCGAATCCCTTTGCGGCGAGCGCGACGAGTGGGACGGGTCGCCTGTTCTTGACGCGCACATCTCGGACAGCATTCGCCAAAATAAGGGCCACGTCGCGGCGGATGCCGCCCGTCGAGCGCGCGCCCGCGGCGCTTCGTGGCAGGGGCCTATGCTAGAATTTCGTGCTTGCCCTGGCTCCGGGAGCCGGGGGTTCATCCGTAAATCCGGTGGGTCACACTTGCCGCTCCAGGGAATATCTGGAGGGGGCTTGGTTCTGAGTAGGGTACGCCGTGAGCGATCTCGCCGAATCCAGCGCCTTGTCGCTAACTTCTCCGCAACTGCCAGTTTCCTGGTACTTCGATCCGGTCGTCTACGATCTGGAGTTGAAACATCTGTTCAAACGCGGCCCGGGGTATGCCGGACATCAGTTGATGGTGCCCGAGCCCGGCGATTATCACGCGCTGGAGATGTTCGACGGCGGCAGAATGCTTGTGAACACCGGGTCGGGCGTCGAACTTCTCTCCAACGTATGCCGTCACCGCCAGGCGCTGATGCTCAAGGGACGCGGCAGACTTCCTTCCAACAACATCGTGTGTCCGGTGCATCGCTGGACTTACGACCGCGCGGGCCAATTGCTGGGCGCGCCGGAGTTTCCCGGTAACCCCTGTCTGAATCTCAACCGCACCGGCCTGCAGAACTGGCAGGGACTGCTGTTCGCCGGCGCGCGCGACGTGAACGCCGACCTCGCGGGGATGCAGGTCGCGCGCGAGCTGGATTTTTCCGGCTTCATGCTCGACCGGGTGCAGGTGACGCAATACGCCTGCAACTGGAAGACCTTCA
This sequence comes from uncultured Thiobacillus sp., assembly GCA_966433795.1. GTDB lineage: Bacteria > Pseudomonadota > Gammaproteobacteria > Burkholderiales > Thiobacillaceae > Thiobacillus. The sequence continues at coordinate 6,344 of CBJMYK010000042.1, forward strand.
TCGAGGTCTACCTCGAGGACTATCACGTCGCGCCGTATCACCCGGGCCTCGGTCACTTCGTCACCTGCGACGACCTCAAGTGGGAATACGGCGACTGGTGGTCGGTGCAGACCGTCGGCGTGAACCGCGGGCTGACCAAGCCTGGCTCCCCCGTCTACCGGAAATGGCACGAGCAGGTGTTGGCCTATGACCGCGGCAAGGTGCCAGCGCACGGCTCGATCTGGCTGACCTACTATCCGGGTCTCATGGTCGAGTGGTATCCGCACGTGCTGGTCGTCTCGTCGATCGTGCCGACGGGTGTCGAATCGTGCAGCAATATCGTCGAGTTCTACTACCCGGAGGACATCGTGCTGTTCGAGCGCGCGTTCATCGAGGCCGAGCAGGCCGCCTATCACGAAACCGCAGTCGAGGACGAGGACATCTGCGAGCGCATGCACGCGGGGCGGCGCGCGCTGTACCGGCAGGGGATATCCGAGACAGGACCTTATCAGTCGCCGCTCGAGGACGGCATGATGCATTTTCATGCTTTCCTGCGGCGCGAAATCGAACCGCATCTCGAATGAGGCCTCGCGGAGATTCGAACGGGCGGCGCACACCGCCCGTTTTTTTCGTCGATCGGGCATGACGTCGAGCTGGATGCTGGTCGCGGCCGCGCTGTTCGCACTCATGAGTGTGCTGGTGAAACACGCGTCGGCCGAATTCTCCGCCGCGGAGCTGGTGTTCTATCGTTCGACTTTCGGCCTGCTCGCAATCTGGTCCGTGATCGCCGTCAGCCATCGCCGTCTGCTCGCGCCGCTCGCCACGCCGCATGCCGCGAGCCACTTCTGGCGCGGGCTCTCGGGGTTCGTGGCACTGGTGCTGTTCTTTTATGCCTTGGCTCGCTTGCCGCTGGCCACGGCCGTCACCCTCAACTACACGGCGCCGCTTTTTCTCGCAGCCCTCTCGGCGTGGTGGCTGCGCGAACGTCACGGGCGAGGCGTGAATGGCGCCGTGCTGCTCGGGTTTGTCGGAATCGTTCTGCTGCTGCGTCCGCAGGTGCAGGGCCAAGCCTGGCTCCCGGCGCTCGCCGGGCTCGTCTCGGGAATGCTCGCGGCGATCGCTTACGTCCACGTCAAACGGCTGGGGAAGCTCGGCGAGCCGGAATGGCGCGTCGTGTTTTACTTTACGCTGCTCTCGGCGGCGGGCGGCGCGTTATGGATGGCGTTTGCCGGCTTCCATCGCCCGCGTGCGGGCGACTGGCCGTGGCTGATCGGCATCGGCGTCAGCGCGACGCTCGCGCAACTCGCCCTGACCCGCGCCTACCACCGCGGTCGCACGCTGACCGTCGGCTCGCTCGCCTACAGTACCGTCGGCTTTTCCGCCTTGTACGGCGTCGTGCTGTTCGGCGAGCGGCTGCCGTACTCGACCTGGGCCGGGATGGCGGTTGTCGCCGTCGCCGGCATCTGGGCCGTCCGCGCCTCGGCGCCGGCGCGGCCGGAATCGCTATAGTGGAAGCAGACTGTTGAGGAGACCGTCATGATCAGCCTGGACGTAAACGAGAATCTGATTGCCGTGACCGTAATGGGGCAGTTCACGCTTGCCGACTATCGCGAGTTCGAGGACGCAGTGAGCCGCGGCATCGCGTTTCAAGGCAAGGTCAACGTGTTGTTCGATCTGCGCGACATGCTGTCGTACAGCGTCGACGTCGCGTGGGAGGAGCTGAAGTTTTCGCGCGAGCACAAGAACGACTTCGGGCGCATCGCGATCCTCACCGGCGACGAATGGGTCGCGTGGAGCATGTGGGTCAACCGCATGTTCATGTCGGCCGACATCCGCCTGTTCGACGAGCTCGAAGCCGCACAGGCCTGGGTCGCCGGCGGCGAACTCCCTGCCGCGGCAACCTGAACATTCCGCACGCGCCGCGCGCCGGTCGCGTGCGTCAGCCGCGGACGGATTCGCGGCTGTCGGTCCGGTGTTTGCCGCGTGCGCCGGACGATCCGTCACAGGGTGGACGAAAGATTTCCGTGTTCGCGTAATAGCGGGCGGCGGCGTTTGCGGCGTCCCAGCCCGGAATGCCCTGCACCGGCAACGGCGCGAGCGCCCGCGGACTCGCGATGTGGGTGAGTTCGCGCGCGGCCGCCGCGTCGGCCGCGTCGGCGTCGAGCGTATCCGAAATCCATATCAGGCATTTTCCGGTCATCGCGGGATAGGGCCTGAGCGCCTTTTCAAGCAGGGCATGGCCGACCACGATAAATGCCATGTCGCGTTCGAGACCCGCGCGAGCTTCCCAGAAGAGCGCATGCCAGGCGCGTTCGCGCAGTAACTGCGGCAGGGCCGACGAGCGGCTCACCGCCCACACGCCCGACTCGTCGAGCACGGTCAGGGCGTCGCGCCGCGGTCCGCGCGCCGGGTTGTCTTCGGTCGCCATCGCAGCGCCGTGCGCCGCGTTCAGCGCCCCCTTGAAACGAGGAAAGCGCAGCCAGACCAAGGCGTTCAGTACATCGTGCCAGGTGGCCGAACGTGTGGGAACGGCGCCGGTTTGCAGAATCGTCGTTTCGTAGGCGCGCGCGCCGAGGCGCGCGTCGGGTTCGACGAAAAGCAGAGGGCGATCCTGGGCATTTCGTATGCCGCGTGCGGCTGCCATGGCGTTCAGGACGTCGAGGCTCGGCAGGCCACGCGGCAGGTCCAGCTCGGCAATCAGTTCCCGATACGGTGCGAAGGCCGGGTGGTCGAAGTTCAATGCAGCGACTCGGACAGAAGGCGTCGATATTTGAGCGTCAGCGGATCGGCGCTGCCGAGCAGGTCGAACAGCGCGAGCAGACTGAGACGGCCGATATCCTGGCGGAAGCTGCGATCCGTGCGCGCGATGAAAAGCAGTTCGTCCATCGCCCCGGCATAGTCGTCGCCGGCCAGCCGCACGGCAGCACGCTGGTAGCGGGCCTCGAGATCATCGGGCAGGTCCGCCAGGCGCGCGTCGAGCTCCGCGAGCGGCGGCGCGCGCCGCGCGGTTTCAGCGAGGCTCAGATGCGCGTGGAGGGGGGCGATACGGGCGTCGCTGCGCGCCTCGGGCGGCAGGCTTTCCAGCAGTTTCAG
>CBJMYK010000043.1:0-9331 GCA_966433795.1 uncultured Thiobacillus sp.
GGCCGAAATAGCGGCAACGCGGTCCTGCGCGCTGCGCGCTCGCCGCGAGAATCGCGACCGCATTGGCCGAGTTGTACTTGGCGTGCTTGCGATAGATCGCGATTTCGGCGCGCTCGCCGGCCAGCGCGCCGTCGACGAAGGTGACCTTGCCGTCGATGCGCGCGACCCCGTGGCCCTCGTGGTCAAGGGAAAGGATGTCGACGACGGAATTCATGCCCAGGCTGCGAGAAATTCCCGCCAGTGGGCCCCGGGGTGGGCTTGCACCGTGCTGCGCGCAAGTTCGATTTCGGCGTGGTAAGCGGTTTCGCTCAGCGTGCCGCGCATTTTCTGAAACCGCAGGTAGACCAGCCAGGTGTTCATCACGTCGGTCTCACAGTAGTTGCGGATCGACTCGATGTCCCCGTTCTGAAACGTTTCGAGGACCTTGGAGCCATCCATCCCGAGCTTGCCGGGGAAGCCGCACAGTTTCGCCATCTGGTCGAGCGGCGCATTCGCTCGCGGCTGATACATCGCGAGCACGTCCATCAGATCGAGGTGACGGGTGTGATAGCGCCCGAGGTAGTTGTTCCACTTGAACTCCTTGTCGTCGTCGCCCCAATCCCAGTATCGCGCCGCGGCCAGACCATGAATCAGGCTGCGATAGTGCAGCACGGGTAGATCGAAGCCGCCGCCGTTCCACGAAACGAGCTGTGGCGTGTAACGCTCGATGCCGTCATAGAAGCGCTGAATCAACTCGCCCTCGCCGCTGTCGTTTTCACCGAGCGACCAGACCCGCAACTGATCCCCGCTGCGCAGCACGCAGGAAATCGCGACGATGCGGTGCAGATGGTGCGGCATGAAGTCGCTGCCGGTCTTCTGGCGCCGCGCAAGCAACGCCATCTCGGCGAGTTCGGCCGCCGGCAGCGAGGACTCGTCTATCCCGTGGACCGCAGCGAAGCCTGCAAGGTCGGGGATCGTTTCAATGTCGAATACCAGGGTGGGATGCATGAGCGCGGGCGGCGGGCAAAGACCGCCATTTTACGCCGTCAGTGCAGCGCCGTATCGAGCGCCGACGCGGCGATCAGCGCGTCCAGATACGTCACGGATATCTGGTGCAAGGGTAGCCCGAGCTGCTGGGCATAGCGCGCCAGGGTCTCCACGTCATTGCTTTCGCATGCATAGGTCAGCTGCAGGAGCGTTCCTTCGTCTGACGGATGCGAGCTCAGTGCGCGCGCGCTCGTCGCGCAGAGCCCGAGCTTGCGGATGAGCGTTTCCACCGGCAGGGCCAGGGCGTGGGTGGCCGTCGACAGCAGGCCGATCTCGAACGCAGCCGCCGCGCTCTCGGCCGGGGCGCCAAGGCGGGTGATCTTGCCCATGAACAAGGCGCGCGTCAGGGCGGTGACGGCATAGTGCCGGCTCGCATCGCCCGGCGCCCTGCCGGCGAGGGCAAGCAGCGCGGACACGCGTCGCGCACGCGGCGCGCCGAGCATGACGAGCGCATGGGCAGCCGATTCCGCGGGGCGGCTCAAGCCGCCGACCGGCGAATTGGCGATCGCGAGCAGGCGCGGCGCCATGTCGGGGTTGAGGCGGAAATACTGGACGAGCGTCTCGACCGGCTGGCGCAAGGCGATCGCGAGCAAGTCGAGCTGCATGGCCTGGTCGCGGGTGTTCGCCCCCGGTTGGGTGTCGCCGGAAAAGAAACTGCCCTTGAACCACGAATCGTCCGGCCAGCGCGCGAGAACATGCGCGTGACGAACGCCGCCGACGACGAGGCGCGCGGTCGTTCTCGGCGGCAGGTCGTCGGCATGACAGGCGAGGTAGCGCCATGCCGACGCGCTGTCCTTCACCACGGGGTCGCGGCCGTCGAGCGTCGGACAGAAGGTCAATCCCGCATCCTGCAAGGCCAGGGCACGCGCCAGGTCCTGCGAGTCGGCAAGCGGTACGCACCAGATCAGCTGGCGCCGGTTGAGCTCGCGCGGGACGTCACTGAAAAGCACCCCCCTGCTGATTTGCACCAGCAGCGGCAGCTCGTCGGACAGACCGTCTTGGGTCAGCGAATACAGACCGGTCAGCAGCATGTCCTCGTCCATCTGCCGAAGTTCCGCCGGGGCGTCCGCAGCCGCGGTGCGGCCGCGCAAAACGAGCTGATGGGCGACGAGCCTCGACGCCGCGTCGAACAGCGGGTCGAAGGACAAGAATCGTTCCCGCAGGGCTTCTTCGCGCACCGGCGCGCTACTGTCGACGCCGAGCATCTGCGTCACGACGACGGGTTGCTCGGATTCGCCGGTGTTGATGCCGCCGCCGACGATGCGCGGCGGAAGGGGAGCGTCTGAGGTCATGTTGTTCGCTGCGGGTTTGTCCGGCATTCTAGCGCTGCGAGCCGGGTTTCGCGCGTATCGTGCGTCCCGCTCGCGACGCCAGAGGGGGAGAAAAGATGTCCTGCAACAGAAGTGTGCTGCGCTGGATGATCGTGGGCTTGGCCGCGATGGGCACGTCCTCCGGCGTGTCTGCGGGAAACGAGATCGTCAGCAGCGTCTCCGACCGGCAGGGTGTGGCGCTCACGGTCTACAGCGATGACCTGGCCCTGGTCCGCGATGTGCGGCAGGTTCGCCTCGAACGCGATGCCAACCACATGACCTGGCTCGAGGTCGCCGCGCAACTGCGACCCGAAACGGCGCGCTTGCGCAACCTGTCGAATCCGGCAGGACTTCGCGTCCGGGAGCAGATTTTCGACTTCGACCTGCTGACGCCGGAAAGGCTGCTCGAGCGCTATGTCGGCCGCGAAGTCAGCGTCATTCGGACGCATCCGGCCACCGGAGTCGAAAGCCGCGAGAAGGCGACAGTGCTGGCGAGTCAAGGCGGCCCGGTGCTGCAGTTCGCCGACCGTGTGGAAACGGGTTTACCGGGGCGGCTGGCGTTCCCGAGCGTGCCGGGCACGCTACACAGTAAGCCTGCGCTCGCCGTGTCGCTCGTCAACGCGCGTGCGGGCACGCAGCGTCTCGAGCTCGCGTACCTGACCGGCGGTCTCTCGTGGCGCGCCGATTACGTCGCGGAACTGAACGCCGACGGGGAACACCTGGCGCTGAGTGGCTGGGTGACGCTCGCCAACCAGAGCGGGGCCGCGTACCGCGATGCCCGCGTGCAACTCGTCGCCGGCACGCCCAACCGGGTGGCGGACGGCGCGCGGCCGCAGGCCCGGGCGCCGATGCTGCTGAGCGCGAAGGGCGCCGAGTCGCGCATCGAGCCTGAGCCCCTGGCCGGCTATCACCTGTATTCCCTGCCGCAGCCGACGAGTCTTGCGGAAAACCAAACCAAGCAGGTGGCGTTCATGACGGCGAACGGCGTGCCGGCCAGGAAGGAGTTCCTGCTGCAGGGCGCCGACTACTACTACGCGGCTCAGCAAGCGGGTCCCGCGCAAACGACGCGCGTCGGCATGTTCCTGACGTTCGAAAACCGGGGCGCAGGTCTCGCCGTGCCTTTGCCCGCGGGCGTGGTCCGCGTCTACCAAGAGGACGGCCGCGGCGACACGCAGTTCGTCGGCGAGGACAGGATCGGCCACACGCCGAAGAACGAAACGGTTCGGCTGAAGCTCGGCGATGCGTTCGACCTCACCGCCGAGCGCAAGCAGACGGCTTTCGAGAAACTGCCGGGAAGGGGGCGCGACGACGCCGTCTACGAGTCGGCCCACGAGCTCGTATTGAAGAACGCCGGAGGTGAAGCGGTTACGGTCACGGTCCGCGAGCCGCTCCCGGGCGACTGGACCATGGTCTCGGAATCGCATCCGCACCGCAGACCCGATGCCGGAACCGCGGAGTGGAAGGTGCGCGTGCCCGGCGGGGGCCAAACGACACTCAGCTACCGCGTGCGCGTGAAGAGCTTGGGTCAGTAGAAAACGCGTCCTGCGAATGGCCCGCCATGCCTCGCGCAGGCGCGAGCTTACATGCGCTCGTTTCTAACGAAGAGTTGTCACGCGGCCGGCGGATCGCGAGGAGCGGGCGCTTCGGGCTGAGAGCAGGATGGCGTCAGCGAGGGTGCAGCTGGCCATGGAATGATCCTGGCCGGCGCCACCGCCACCGCCACCTTAAATCGATCCACCCGCTTGTTGACGCGGCGCATGATTCCGCCGTCTCAGCTCTAAGTGCTGAGGCCGCGGCGCCGGCGGATGTCGGCGATGAGGCCCTGGGTAGAGCCGTCGTGCTCGCCGATCACTCGCACCGAACTCAGCGCGGCGCGAATCGGCGGCGCGAGCTGCTTGCCGAGCTCGACGCCCCACTGGTCGAAGCTATTGATCTGCCAGATCACGCCCTGCACGAACACCTTGTGTTCGTAAAGCGCGACCAGCATGCCGAGCGTGTGGGGATCGAGCTTCTGGTAGAGCAGCGTATTGCTCGGGCGATTGCCGGGAAAAACCTTGTGCGGCGCGAGCGCCTTGGCTTCCTCGCGGTCCATCCCCTGCGCGATCAACTCGGCTTCGATCACCGCGCGCGATTTGCCCTTCAACAGCGCCTCGGTCTGCGCCAGGCAGTTGGCAAGCAACCATTCGTGCTGGTCGGCAAGCGGCGTGAGGTTGACTGCGGCGACCAGGAAATCGGTCGGAATCAGTCGCGTCCCCTGATGCACGAGTTCGAAGAAGGCGTGCTGGCCGTTGGTGCCGGGCGCGCCCCACACGATCGGGCCGGTGTTGTAGTTGACGAGCTTGTTGGCGCGATTGACGTTCTTGCCGTTCGATTCCATGTCGAGCTGCTGCAGGAAGGGCACGAGCAAACGCAGACGCTGGTCGTAAGGAAACACGCCGTAGGTGTCCGTCCCCCAGAAGTTCGCGTACCAGATTCCGAGCATGCCGAGAATGACGGGCATGTTGGCTTCGAGCGGCGCCTCCTTGAAATGGATGTCCATCGCATGCGCGCCGGCGAGCAGGGCCTGGAAGTTGCCCCAGCCGATCTGCAACGCGATCGACAGGCCGATCGCCGACCATAGCGAATAACGGCCACCGACCCAGTCCCAGAAAATGAACATGTTTTCCGGGTCGATGCCGAAGGCCTCGACTGCCTGCGCGTTGGTCGACAACGCGACGAAGTGGCGGGCCACCGCCTCGGGCGCCCGCAGCGCCGCGAGCAGCCAGGCCTTGGCTGAATTGGCGTTGGCCAGCGTTTCGAGGGTCGTGAAGGTCTTCGAGGCGACGATGAAGAGTGTCGTTTCGGGGTCGAGCTGCGCCAGCGTTCCGGCCAGATGCGCGGGGTCCAGATTGGAGACGAAATGGACGCGCACGTTTTCGACGGCATAGTGATCGAGCGCGTGGCAAACCATCGCCGGACCGAGATCCGAGCCACCGATTCCGATGTTGACGACGTTGCGGATCGGCTTGCCGGTATGGCCGCGCCAGCTTCCGTTGTGGATGGACTCGACGAAACGCTGCATGCGGTGGAGCACCTTGGCAATTTCCCGTTCGACATCGACGCCTTCCACCATCAAGGCCGGGCGGACCGGCGCGCGTAAGGCCATGTGCAGCACCGCACGTTTCTCGGTGAAGTTGATGCGCTCGCCCGTGCACATCGCGGTGCGCATTTCCTCGAGTTCGGATTCGCGCGCGAGTTGCGCCAGATATTGCATGGTCTCTTGCGTGACGCGATTCTTCGAGTAATCGAGCAGCAGATTGCCGCAGCGCAGCGACAAGTGCTCGAAGCGCGCGGCGTCCTCGCGGAACGCGGCGCGCATGTCGAAATTGCGCATGGCCTTGAAGTGCTGCTCCAGGGCTTTCCACGCGGGCAGGGTCTTGAGTGCTTTCATGGGCGTGCGATCTATCGGCCAGGCTTCGAAGGTATCATAAGCAGCGCAGGGCCCGCTGGCTGCGCAGCGGCGTGCGATCTTTCTTTCGACGGTTCAGGATGAGACAGCATGGTCACCGTGACACAGAATCAACTCGTATACATCACCTATTCCATCCTCGACGCACGGGGGATGGTCGTCGAGCAGCACGACTTGCCGGTCGGCTATGTTCAGGGCGCGAACAGCGGCATCCTGCCGGCGATCGAGGCGGCCGTAGAGGGGCGCAAGATCGGCGACAGGGTCGAGATCGAGCTGTCGCCCGAGGAAGGATACGGATTGCGCGACGAGAGCCTGGTCTTCGTCGACGATATCGAGAACGTTCCGCCTGAATACCGGCGCACGGGTGCCGAAGTCATGTTCGAGAACGAGTCGGGCGAGACCAAGATCTTCTATGTCACGTCCGTCGAAGACGGCAAGGTTACACTCGACGGCAATCCCTCTCTGGCTGGACACAGCGTGACCTGCGTCATCAACGTCGTCGACGTTCGCGACGCCACGCCCGAGGAGATCCGCACCGGGCGTCCGCTCGACGTCAAGACCGGAACGGTTCACTAGAACCGGCCCTTTCACCGCGGTCCCCGACGTAAGAAAGCCGGGAGATATCTCCCGGCTTTCTCGTATTACGCTTCGCTTACTTGGCGGGGCAGGCTTTGTCGCCGGGGATCTTTCCGGGCAAGCGCAGGAAGGCTTCGAACGGGCCCATCACGCTCATCGCCTCCACCTTCGGTCCGGCGAACTTGAGGCGGCCGAACATCATGGCCTTCATGGGGCCGTATTCGCCAGCGCCCATTTCTTCCCAGCGCGCGCTGGTGGCGTGCATGGTGTAGTCGACTGCATGGTCCATCTTCGGGTTCTGCACGGCGCCGCCGTAGACGCACATGGCCTTGCCATCCTTGGCCGAGATTTTCATTTCGGTTTGAGTCGCCTCGCCGCAGTCGGTGCGGTACAGGTGAATGATCTTGTAGCCGCGGCCCTTGTCGTTCTTGATCCATTTTTCGGCCAGACCATTGGTGAGCGCCGCGTCCTTGTTCCAGGCATCGCAAGCCTGAGCGGTCCATTCCGGGGACATCATCGCGGGTGCGGCCTGTGCGGTGCTTGCGAATGCGGCCAGAACGGCCAGTGCGACGGATGCGTATTTCATGGGTACCTCCTCCATTTATTGAATATATTTGGCTTGCAGCCCGACTCGGATACAGCTTGTTGTTGCAACTTGAAGAACCGCATTCTCCGAGGCTGCAAGGTAATCATAGGTCGCCGGCTTGTCAATGTGGTGCGCGGTTTTTATGCGCGCCTTGCGGGCGACGCTTTGCGGCCCGCGAGGCTCCCGCGGGATGCGCAGGCCCCGGGACCATGCCGCACCCGACCGTGCCCTTTGCAAAAGGCTCGAACCGGATCGGCGCCGTGCCCGGGCATGGGGCGAAACGACCGTGTCAGGGCGCGGGAAAGCTTTCCTCGACGAGGCGGATGCGTCGTTCGATCCGAACGAGGTCCTCGCGATCGTCGTGCGCGGCGGCCTGCTTCTGCTGAAGCTTGAGATAGGTCAGCAAAGGCTGGCGCCAGCCATTGGACGACGCAGTCTCCACGGCGAGCGAAAGCGTGCCGGGGCCGGCTTCGCGGCGCATCAACAGCAGGCTCGCGTCGAGTAGACGCGCGAGCGGGTCGTCGATCGACGCGAGTGTTTCGTGCCGGCGCGTGGCAGCGGTCTCGAGGAGGGCGCGGTGCTGCGGCGGCACCAGGCGCGCATCGAGGCCCTCCCAGCGCAGCGTGACGAAGCGGTAATAGGCTTGATCAGCGGCATCCGGCTCGGCTTCACTCGCGACGAGTTCGACGTATTCGTGGCACGGGTCGTCGATCAGCATGGCGCGCCGGGTTGCGCAATGCACGAGCCAGAGGCGCGCGGTCTCGGCGAGGCGTCCGGCGCCGCCGGTCGCCGCGACGGCCTGCCGGAAGTAGCGCTCGGCGAGCGTGTTTTCGCCACGCAGCGCGTGTTTCTGATAGCGCGCGACGAGGTCGGCCGAGTCGGTCTTCCAGTCCGGAGGGCGAGGCCCACCGCTGCCGCAGGCCGCGAGCAGGAGCAAGCCGGCGAATGCGACGACGCCCTTCATGGCAGTTTCACCTCGGGCTCGCGCGCAAATGGCCACTTGTTGTTGATTTCGTTGACCAGCGCATTGGCCTTGCGCACCGCGTCGTCGATCTCGCTTCGCAGCGCGGCGATATCGTGCGTGCCACCCTTGACGTCGGCGGAAATCTCGACCGCGTTGGCCATCACGGCGTCCGCCTTCTTCAGGCTCGATTGCGCGTCGTTCAGCATCAACCGCACCTGGGCGAGCGACGCGCGCGTCTCCTCGGCGACGCCGTCGGGTGCGAACAGCCAGCGGTCGGTCTTCAGCGCCATGCCGTCGAGCTTGGTGATCAGCGCGCGGGTCTTCTCGAGCGAGTCCGTGACCGCGCGGGCCTTTTCCGCGCTGCCGAGCAAGCCTTCGAGCATTCCGTATTCGCCGGTCATGCGTTGGCTCAGCGTCTTGACGTTGGCGAGGGTGGCGTTGACTTCGCCGTCCTTGCGCGTCAGATGCTCGACGTTGGCGAGTATGGTTTTGACCCGCTCGACGAGCGCGGGAATCTCCTTGCTGACGTCGGAGCTCAACAGCAGAACCGTCGAACCGTCGGCCAGCGCGGGCGCGTCGAGATCGGGCGAATCGACGCGGATCTTGGCACCTCCGACCAGCGGCTTGTCGAGCGTGAAGCTGCTGTTCTCACGCAGCCATTTGGCGTTGCGGTCGAGAAATTCGGCACGAATGATGATGCCGCCATTCTCGTTCAGCCCTAGGGTGGTGACGCGGCCGATCTCGATGCCAGAGAATACGACGGGCACACCCGGTGCGACGCCGTCGGCGCTCGCCGCCGCGAGTCGCAGTTCGAAGATGTCTTCGAAGAAGCCGCGCGCATGCAACAGATAGACGACGAACACCGCGGCCAAAAAGAGCGACGTCGCGGCAAAAAGACCGACCTTGAAATGCAGTTTGTTCATTCCGAATGCGCTGCGGGCGTGTAAAGCACCCGGTTCCAGTCGAAGTCGTAAATATCCCAGGTCCCGTCCGTTTCGGCGGTCGACGCCAAGTGACGGATGAAATCCGGGTAGGGGACATCGTAAAGCATGGCCCCCGGGCGATCGATCACGAGCCGCGGGCGCTTGAGAATCAGTGCGCGAGCGAGCTGGGTGATGAAGCGCTGCGCCGGCGTCATGTCGGGGTCGCGCAGCGGCGCGATTTCACCGTGGCCGAGGCGCTCGAGCAGTTGCTGGGCCTGCCGCGTCGACTCGCCGACGCCGTGATGGCGCTGGTAGATCGGAATCAGCGCGATATTGTCGAGCGCCGAGAGGTTGGCCCGCAGCGGCAGCTCGAGCGCGACGCGCGCGACGTCGTCCGATAACGCGGCCACCGCCCCGCGCAGGCTGTCGCGGTCGGCGAAGGTGGTCAGATGTATTTGAGCGCTAATGACACCACCTCGATCGCCACAATGGCGAAGA
>CBJMYK010000044.1:0-9318 GCA_966433795.1 uncultured Thiobacillus sp.
GGAGATGCCGTTCAGCGCCGACACGAAGCTGTAGACGTCGACGCCCATATGGATGAAGCGCCCGAGCACGTCGAAGACGTTGTTGGCGTGCACCGTCGTGAACACGAGGTGGCCGGTCAGCGCGGACTGCACCGCGATCTGCGCCGTTTCCGGATCACGGATTTCGCCGACCATGATCTTGTCGGGGTCGTGGCGCAGCACCGAGCGCAGACCGCGCGCGAAGGTCAGCCCCTTCTTCTCGTTGACCGGAATCTGCAATACACCCGGCAGGTGGTATTCGACCGGGTCCTCGATCGTGATGATTTTGTCGAGGCCGGTGTTCACCTCCGACAAGGCGGCGTAGAGCGTCGTGGTCTTGCCGGATCCGGTCGGACCGGTCACCAAGATCATCCCGTAAGGCTCGCGCGCCATGCGCCGCAGCGTCGCCATGCTGTCGGCATCGAAGCCGAGGCTGTCGAGGCGCAGGCCCTGCATCTGGTCGGAGAGCGACTGCTTGTCGAGCACGCGCAGGACGGCGTCCTCGCCGAACACGCTCGGCATGACCGAGACGCGGAAATCGACTTCGCGGCCGCGGACCGAAACCTTGAAGCGGCCGTCCTGCGGTACCCGGCGCTCCGAGATATCGAGCTCGGCCAGCACCTTGATCCGGGAAATGACCTGCTCGGCGGTATCCTGGCCGGCCGCATTGCCGACCGCGTTGAGCACGCCGTCGATCCGGTACTTGATCGAGAGCCCCACCGCATTCGTTTCGAGGTGAACGTCGCTCGCGCCGCCCTTCAAGGCGTCGTAGAGCGTCGAGCGCACGAGCTTGACGACCGGACTGCTGTCCTCGCTGATCGCCTTGAGCGACAGATCCTCGATCTCGGCGCCCGCCCGATCCGACTCGTTTTCGGACAGCATCATGCCGTCCATCGCGCGCAACTGGTCTTCGTGATGGCTCAGCAGCGCGGCGAGATCGGAGGCCGACACGAGCGCGGCCGTGAACGGCCGATCGAGTCTCGCCTCTGCCCAGGCCATGAGATCCGCTGAAAATGGATCGGCCAGCACCACGAACAGCTGACCGGCGGCCTCACGCAGCACGATGCAATCGCGCGCGCACGCTTCGGCATAGGGAACGAGATCGAACGCGGGGGTGAGCGCACGCAGTTCGCGCATCGTCAGAACCGGGAAATGCACGGTGCGCGCGAGCAGGCGCACGAACTCGTCCGCAGGTAGGCCCAGTTGCTCGTCGAGCACGTCGAAAAGACGACGCCCGCTGCGTGCGGCCTCTGCGCGCGCCGCTGCGAACTGCTGTGCGGTAATACGGTGCGGCATCTGGACGACCGTGTGCTGTCCTGCACTCATTGGATGCTCCCGGCCAGTTCGAAGATCGGCATGTACATCAGGACGACGAGCGCGCCGATGACGACGCCGATCACGGCCATCAGCAAGGGCTCGAAGAGTTTGGTGAACCAGTCGACCCAGCGCGCCATCTCTTCGTCGTAGAACGCCGCGATGCGCTCCATCATCTCGCCCATCTGCCCCGTGCGCTCGCCGACGCGCAGCATCCGCAACGCGACCTGGGTGGTCAGGCCGTTGCCTTCCATCGCCACGGAAATCGCCTGCCCTTCACGGATGCGCGCGCTCGCGCTTCCGAGGCTTACGCGCAGCGAGGAATGGAGAATCCCCGAGGCCATGTCGAGCGCGGGTACGATCGCGATGCCGCCGGCCAACAGCATTCCCAGGGTGCGGTAGAAACGCGCGAGTTGGTAGACGCGCATCCGCTCGCCGACCGACGGAACCTCCCAGAGTTTGTGGCCCGCCCAGGCCTTGAGGCCCGGCCGGGTGAGACCGAAAACCAGGCCGGCGAGCAGCACGACCAGCGCAAGCAGCACCGCGCTACCGTGCTGTTCGAGCAACTGGCCCCATTGCATGAGCAGGCGCGACATCAGCGGCAAATCACCGTTGAGGCCCTCGTAGACGTGGCTGAATTTCGGGACGACGTAGGCCATCAGAAACAGCGTCACCAGTCCGCCGACGCCGATGAGCACGAGCGGATAGATGGAGGCGCTCACGAGCTTCTTGCGGATCACATCGAGCTGGGCCTGATAGGCGATATAGCGGCGCAGCGTTTCGGGCAGGTCGCCGGTTTTCTCGCTCGCGCGGATGCTCGCGACATAGAGGGCCGGGAACACCGCCGGGAACTTCTGCAGCGCGGCGGACAGGGTCTGCCCTTCATACAGCGCGCGCAGTAGCTGGTCGAAAATGTTTTTGCTTTCCGGGCGGGCTTCCTTCTCCGCCAGGGCCTCGAGCGCCTCGACCAGCGCCAGGCCGGCGTTGAGCAGGGCCAGCAATTCCTGGGTGAAAAGCTGGAGCGGGAAGCGTCTGGCGCGACCGAGGCGCCAGGTCTCCCACGTCGCGCGGCGCTTGACCGACAGCACCGTGACGCCGTCCGCTGCGGCGCGTGCACGCGCGCTCGCAGCATCCGGCGCGTCGAAGACGCGGGACACAACCGCCGCCGCGCCTCCCAGACCACGAACTTCGTACTGTGCCATGGGGCTTACCAGTTCGTGATGTCGGCGGCGTCGGCGGTGCCGCCGGGCTGACCGTCTTTTCCGTAGGAAGAGAGGTCGAACTCCGCGTGCGCGCCAGGCTGTTGATAGACGTAGGGTTTGCCCCACGGATCGGCCGGTGCGGCTTTCTTCAGGTAGGGTCCCGCCCAATTCGGTTCGTCCTGCGGCCGCTCGTTCAAAGCGCTCAAGCCCTGCTCGGTCGCCGGGTAACGGCCGACGTCGAGGCGATATTGGTCGAGCGCCTTTTCCAGCGCGTCGATCTGGGCGCGCGCGGTCTTCACCTCTGACTTGCCGATCTGTGCGAAATATTTCGGTCCTACGTAGCCCGCGAGCAGGCCGATGATGACGAGCACGACCAGGAGTTCGAGGAGCGTGAATCCCCGGCTTTTGCGCCGGAAATCGGAATGGGGTTTGTTACTCAACATTGCATGTCTCACTTGCAAAATAACCGTCTGGCTGCGGCGCCTGGATCGCTGCGATCCGCGCGCCGCAGCGTCTGGCAGAGACGGTTCACGACTGACGTGATGCGGCTGACGCTTGGCGTTGCCGCGCCGTTTCTGCTGAAACGGCGTGGTTTCCGGGCGTTAGTACGCGGGGTTCACCCCATTGAGGGGCTGGATTTCCGGGTTGCCGTGGACTGGAGCCGGCAGCGGATTCAGCAGCCTGACGCGGCTCTCACCGGGATTCGCGGTGTGGGTCTTGAGGTAGTTGACGACCACTTCCGTTCCATCCAGCGTCTCACCGGCCGCCCCCTTAACCGCTGTGACCGGGGTCGACGACACCAGCGCGCCGACCTTCTTCGGTGCCTGGTCGTACCAGTAGCCCGCGTAGCTATAGCTCTTGGCGACGTCCAGCGGCTCCCATTGACCGGTCGCCTTGTTGAAGACCTGGGGGTTCTGCACTTTCGCCCCGGCCGAGGCGTAGAGGTCGAGGTCGTACTTGACACCGCTCAGGGCCTGCTGCCAACCGCCGGTCCACTTGAAGATCTCCGGATTGAACGAGCCGGCTGCGTTGTTTTCGAGATCGTCCTTGAGCATCTGACCGGTGATCGTCGTCTTCGCCACCTGCGGACCGATCGCGATGTAGTGGTACAGGTCTTCGAGCTTGATATCGCCGGGCGCGACGTGCGTGCCGTAGCGGAAGCCGCGCATATGGCCGACGTCGGCACCTGCCTGCTCGCGGAAGGCGTCGGCGATGAAGTTGTGCGACGTGCCTTCGATCGCGCCTGGGACTGCATCGTCGGAGTAGTTGGAACGGTGGAGCGCGACGTCCGCCTTGCCGACGACCTTGTCGATCGGCGTCTTCAACACCATGCCATTGAAGGGGTTGACGTGGTTCTTGAAGGATTTGCCGGCGACGAATTCCTTGCGCTTGTCGGCGATGAGCTGCGCGATCATCCGGTTCGGCTTGATCGTGCTGGTGTCGATCGTATTGAAGGTGTAGTTCCAGCCGGCGATCTTGCCGTCACGGATGTCGAGGTCGATCTGGCCGAGGCGCGTGCCGTCCTGGCCCACTTCGCTGATGATCGTGCCGGTGCTCGCGGTGATCGGATCACGGGTTTCCTCGTGCATGTCGGCCGACAGGATGACGTCGATGCCGGGGTAGTTTTCGGCAAAATGGACATTCTTGGCCAAGCCGAACTCGGAGACCATGATGACGAGATCGACCTTTTCCTGATTGCGCAGGGTGTCGATGACACCGGGCACTTCCTGGCCTTCGCTGGTCGCGATGAAGCCGGCAGTGGCGAAGGGTCCGGGCGCGAGCGTGATGCGCTCGGTGCTCAAGCCCATGACGCCGATCTTGAGCCCGTTCACGGTGAGGATCCGGTACGGCGGCAGTACGGTCTGGCCGGCCTTGTCGGGATAGATCGCGGGGTCGTAATAGACGTTGGCCGCAACCCCGCCCCAGCGCCCGCTTCCGAAGAGCTCGACGAAGCGCTCGGCGCCGTAGAGGTAATCCCAGTTGCCGGCCGCGAAGCCGACGATGCCGAACTGGTCGAGCACGTCGACGAGCGCCTGGCCCTTGGTATAGAGCGCCTCGGCGCTGCCCTGGATGGTGTCGCCGGTATTGAACAACAGGGTGTTCGGATTCTTGGCGCGGATCTCCTGGATCTTGCTGTACATGTAGGCGAGTCCCCCCAGCATCGCGCCGTTGCCGTCGCGGCGCAGGTGGGCGCGCGGGATCATGTGGCCATGGATGTCGCCCATCTGCAGCAGCGTCAGCTTCATGGTTTTGCTGTTCGCAGCCGGCTTTTGGAGCGTCAGCGCGTCGGTGGTCGGGGCGAGCGTCTGGCTCGCGGCAGGCGACGCCATCGTGATGGCGCCGGCGGCGAAAGTGGCCAATACGGCCTGGGAAAGAATCCCTTTTTGCATTTTTTGTTGCTCCACTTGAGATCGAATGCGAGGGGTTTCCCCCTCGCGACGGGGTTGCTTGAGTAGCGTGCTGGTTAATAGGTCGAACGCGGGGCGTCGCTGAACAGCGTGCCGTCCGGCGCGCTGCGGTCGCCCGTGCTTTCGCTGGCGTACGAGATCGGCATCTGCGGATCGCGCATCTGCTCGCCGCGGTAGAAGTTCTGGTACAGGGCCATGAGTTGCTGGTATTCGTACAGACGGGACTTGTTGACCCGCTCGAGGAAAGCGGCCCAGATCGCCTTGTACGGCCCGATCACCGCGACGCGGCTGTTGGCCGTGTCGCCGATGAAGATCAGGTTGTTCTTGCGGTCGACGGAAAGGCCCCAGGGCTCGTAGAACTTGGCTTTGCTCGCGGGCCCGCTGATGCGGCCGCTTTGCATCGGCACGCCGGCGTACGTCGAAACCATCTTGCCGAACATCGGGTCGGCGCTCGGCGTGATCTTGCGGATCACGTGGTTGAAACGGTCGGCGACGTAGAGATTGCCCTCGTTGTCATAGTCGATCTGCGAGCAGCCGTTGAAGCGCGCCTCGTTGGCCGGGCCGTCGACGAAGGCGCCCTGCTTCTGGCCGACCATCAGGACGCCGGCGTAGGTGCTGACGACGTTGTTCATCAGGTCGATGCAGCGCACGATGTTATTGTCGCGTTCGGCGATGTAGAGGTAACGCTGATCGGGGCTCAGCACGATGCCGCAGGCGCCGCGGAACTTGGCCGTGGCGGTCGGGCCGTCGACGCGGCCGGGGTAATAGGTCAAGGCGCCGCAGGCATCGGCGCCCGGCGTCGGCGGCGTACCCGCGACGGTGACGACGGCGAAGGTGCCGTCGCCGTTGGGAACGAGCTTGCGGATCAACTGGTTGTCACGGTCGCAGAAATAGACCGTGTCGACGGTGTGCCATGCGGTGTTCTGCCGGGCGACGGTCAGCGTCAACGGGCGGTTGAGCAGCGCCTGGGTGCCGATGTTCTGGTCGCCGTTGTACTTGTTCTTGCAGTTGCCCTGGCCGGCGATCGTCTTGACCGAGCCGTCGGCGAACACGCGGCGGATCGCGTTGTTCTCGCGATCGCCCACGACGTAGGTGCCGTCGCTGAGCTTGTCGATGTCGTTGGGGCTGTTGAAGTTCGCGTCGACGGCGCTGCCGTCCTTGAACGGATACTGCTGCATGCTGCCGCTGAAGATCGTCACGTCGCCGAGGCTGGAGATGTTGCGGATCAGCGAATTGCGAGCGTCGGCGACCTTGACCGAGCCGTTGTCCTCGATGTACATGCCGGTCGCGGGGTAGAAAAACGCGGACAGCGCGGGGCCGTTGCGCATGCCGGGAAACAGGTTTCCGGCGTAGTCGAGGGACCAGATCTCTTCCGGGCTTTTCGGCTGCGGGAAGCCTTCGCTCGTGGCGATCGAGAACGGCACCGTGGACAAAGACGGCAGCGCCGCTTGCGCCCCTTTGACCGCGGTCAGGCCGGCGGCACACACGGCGCCGACCATCCCCAGGCTCTTCAGCATTTCGCGGCGGCTCAGCGTGCTGGCCTCTCCCCGCTCCGCATCGCTGTCCTGCGGAGTATTCGTGTTGTCACTCATTGCGCTTCCCTCTAACAGTTGGTCTTGGCTGACAAAAACCGATCGGGCGACGGCCCGTTGTTCGGAGGCGCTATGGTGCGTTCGCGCACGGTCTGAAAAAATCAGGTGCGGCTGAAGATCAGCGTGAGGAAGCCGCAATCGTGCGGTGCGGCGCGGGAAGAAATTCGGGGCGTGCGCTGACGGCGATGTAGGGAAATCCCGCGCGCCCGTCGAGGTGAAAAATCAGGAAATGCGGCAGGCGAGACGGCCCGCGTCGGAGCCGAGCGGCGCGCCCGGCCTGGGCTCGAGGGCCACTTCGCGGGCGGCGAAGCGGCCCGTCGGTCTGTAAGGAAATCCCTACGCGCGAGCGCAGAAGGGACGGCGCGCTGTCATATCCAGTGATGGTCGAGCGCGTAGCGCACAAGCTCGGTATGGTTCGAAAGGCCTAGCTTCTGCATGCTTCTCGCCTTGTAGGTGCTGATTGTTTTCGCACTCAAGGAGAGCTTGTCGGCGATCTGGTTCAGCGATTCGCCCTGGGCGATCAGTCTTACGATCTGGAATTCCCGGTCGGATAACTGCTCGTGCGGCGGGCGCTCGTCGGTCAGGATTTTTTCGAATATCAGTTCGTCGACCAGGGTCGGGTCGATGAATTTCCGTCCCGACGCGACCTTGCGGATCGCACCGATCAGCGTTTCGGGATCGCTGTCCTTGGTCAGATAGCCGGCCGCCCCCGCCTTCAGTGCGCGCGCGGCGAACTGGGCCTCGTTGTGCATGCTGAGGACGAGAATCGGCAACGTACTGCAGTCGAGCTTGATCCGCTTGATCAGATCGATTCCGCTCAGATTCGGCATCGAAAGATCGAGACACACGAGGTCGAAGGTCTCCTTGCGGATTTTTTCCAGGACTTCGAATCCGTCCCCCGCCTCGGCCGCAACGACGATGTCGGAGGAGGAAGACAGCACGTGTCGCAAGCCCTGTCGGACGACGGCATGGTCGTCGGCAATCAATACCCTGATCATTTCTGCTCCACCCGCTTCGACGCTTCTTCTGTGGGGATGCAGACGGACAGTGCGGCGCCGCTGCCCGGCGCGCTTTCTATGGACATCGTTCCGCCGAGGATGACCACGCGCTCCGCGATTCCCCGCAAGCCGAAACTTCCCCCGCGCTTCGCTTCCTCGGGATCGAACCCGCGGCCGTTGTCGCTGACTTTCAAGCAGACCTCCTCGCCCGTTCTTTTAAGTGTTATTGACACCGCCGTCGCGCTGGCGTGGCGCGCGATATTGGTCAGCGTCTCCTGCAGAATCCTGAACAGTGCGATCGCACGTTCCTCATCCAGAACGATTTCGCCGGCAATGTCGACGGCGCATTCGACGGCGTGGCGTTTGCAGAATTCGCTCGCCAGCCATTCGATGGCCGATTCGATGCCGAGATCGAGTGCCGCCGGCCGCAAGGACGTCGCCACCTGGCGGACGGTCTGGATCGTCTGGTTGATGATGGTCTTCATCGACTGCACTTTACCGCCCAGTTCCGGGTTGTCTCGACCGAACTCCATCCCGACCGCCGCAACCTCCATTCGCAGCGCCGTCAGCAGCTGTCCCAATTCATCGTGGATCTCGCGCGCGATATGCTTGCGCTCCTCTTCGCGCACCGCTTCGCGATGGGCGCTCAGCAGGCGCAGGGACTCGCGCGAGCGCCGCAGCTCGAGTTCGTTGAGCTTGGTCTGGGTGACGTTAAGAATAATCCCATCCCAGACCACACTGCCGTCGAGCGGTCGCATCGGCGTCGCGCGCAGGCTGACCCAGGTTTCGCCAAAGTTCCCCGCGCGGATTCTTCCCTCCCAGCTCCAGGGTGTCAGCTCGCGCGCCGAGCGTTCCATCGATCGATCGAACAGCGGCCGGTCCTCCTCGAAAATCAGGTCCAGGAAGCGCGGCGCATCAGCCAGGACGGTCTCGCTCGACAGCCCACACAGCGCGCTCGCCCCCTCGCTGACGTAGGAAAATACCGGCCCGGCGGCGGAAGGCATGCGCAACATCTGGAAAACCATACCTGGCACATGACCGGTGATTCGCCGCAAGCGGTTCTCGCTTTCGCGCAAAACCGTTTCCGCCTGTCGGGCCGCCGTGATGTCGCGGCCCAGGGCGAGGACCGACTGGACCGAACCGTCGCGCGCACGCTCGGGAACGAAACGCACCTGCAGATATTTGAGCCCGGCACGGCTCCGCAGCGTGAAGTCGATGGCCTTGTCCCGCCCCGTTTCGAACACCTCGTCGACCGTCCCGTACCAGTCGAGGCTCACCAGCTCGGCCATGCCGGATTCGGCGTGGGTTTTGCCGAGGACTGCCTGCCGCGTGAGGCCCGTTATTTTCTCGAATGCCGGGTTGGCGTAGACCCGGCGATGCATGCGGTCGATCCGGATAATAACGTCCGGCGCGTTTTCGACCAGCGCCCGGAACATCTCCTCGCTGCGATGTAACGCCTCTTCGGCTGCCTGCCGCGCCGAAACGTCGCGCACGACCGCGACGAAGCGGCGCTTGCCTTCGCGATTGAACTCGGTGACGGTCAGCTCGACCGGAAACCTCACCCCGTCTTCCTTCGCGCCGACAAGCGTGAGCGCGATCTTGCCCGTACTGCGTATCCTGCCGCTGCCGTCGAGCAGCGGGCCCGCCGGCGTGGCGTCGGCCGGCTCCGGCGCAAAAAGTGTGTCGATCTTTCGCGCCAGAAGCGCAGGCGAACTGTAACCGAAGAGGGCCGTGGCCGCGGGATTGCAGGTCTTGATCTGCCCCCATTCGTCGGTCGTGATGACGG
>CBJMYK010000045.1:0-9170 GCA_966433795.1 uncultured Thiobacillus sp.
CCGAGAAATCGGCCAGCAGCTTGGCGACGAATTGCGGTTCGAGGTCGCGCACGATGAAAACGAAGCGGCTGCGGTGGTCGTCGTCCGGCCAGGCGTCGAGCGCGACTTCGGGATACAACACGTGCTGAACACCATGCAGCACGACCGGCCGGGGCTCGCCGCGTAGGTTCACGATGGCCTTGAAACGGAGCAGGTTCTCGGCGCGGAAGGCGGTCAGCATGGACAGCGCCGATTGCAGGCCGTAGCGGTCGAGCGGCGTGTCGATCACGACCGAGAATGCCTCGATACGGCTGTCGTGCAGGGCTGTTTGCGGCTTGCCCCCGAGCCTGCCCGGGGCGGCCGGCTGGTAACGCTGGGGTTTGAGCCAGCGCGCGAGGTCGAGCGTCCGGGTCGTGGCGTTCCACAAGCCCAGGTTCTGGATCGCCGCGGGGTCGAGTGCGCCGTGCGTCACCGTCAGGATGTCGGCCGCCGGGTTGAGCGCCGCCAGGCGTTCGCGCAGCGCGGCCGTTGTCGCGGTGGGTGCGAGGTCGGTCTTGGTCAGCAGCAGCCGGTCGGCGACGGCGACCTGTTTCACCGCCTCGGGGTGTTGGTCGAGCTGGCCCATGCCGAACAGCGCGTCGACCGTGGTGAGCACGCCGTCAAGGCGAAAACGCGCGCGTACCCAGTTGTCGTGCAGCAGATTGTCGAGCACCGGCACCGGATCGGCGATGCCGGTCGTTTCGATGACGACGCGCTCGAAGGCCGGGATGTCGCCCGTTTTGCGCGCCATCCAGAGGTTCTTGAGCGTCGGCGACAGGCTGCCCGAGATCGTGCAGCAGACGCAGCCGCCGGAAAGCAAGGCCAGCGGCCCCTCCATCTTCTGCAGCAGCTGGTGGTCGAGGGCCACTTCGCCGAACTCGTTCATCAGAATCGCCGTGCGCGGCAAGGTGCGAACGATGTGGTTCAGCACCGTGGTCTTGCCGCTGCCCAGAAAACCGGTGAGCAGCGTAACGGGAAGAGGTTCTGCGGGAATCACGGGGATGAATCAGGTTTCTTGATGGGACGGCGGACGCCGCTCGGCCGGGCAGCGGCCCGCTCCGCCCTCGCCGCTCAGGGGGACGCGACAGGCCGCATCAGGCGTGCAGCTTTTCCTTGCGTTCGTGCCGTTCCTGGGCCTCGATCGAGTACTCGGCCGTGGGTCGCGCGAGCAGGCGCGGCAGACCGATCGGGTCGCCGGTCTCGAGGCACCAGCCATACTCGCCGGTTTCGATGCGGGCCAGCGCGCTATTGATCTTCTTCAGCAGCTTGCGTTCGCGGTCGCGCACGCGCTGTTCGAGCATATGCTCTTCCTCGACCGTGGCGCGGTCGTTGGGATCGGCAAAGTTCTCGTTTTCCTTGAGGTGTTCGCCGGTGTCGGCTGCATTGCTGAGCATCTCGTCACGCAGGGCTTCGAGGCGCGTGCGGAAGAAAGCGAGTTGCGCGGCGTTCATGTAGGCGGACGCAGGCATCTTCAGCAGCGCGGCTTCGGTGAGGGGTTTCGACGAACTGGGCATGGGCGACTCCGTACAGATATAGGGTTATTGCGCGGCCGGTCGGGCGGGCCGGCCGGCAACCGGAAGCCCGGTTGCCACGCGATGCGTCCCGCATCATAACCTCGTCCGGCGGCCCGGGACATCCCCGCTAAGTACCGAAGGATCGGCGATAATCGCCGGATGAAAGCTTTCCTCCCCTTGTTTGCCTTGGTGCTCGCGCTTGCGGGCTGCGGTGATGAGCCGGCGGACCGCGCGGTCGCGGACGTGCGACCGGTGCGCGCCGAACGCGTGGGGTTGCACGGCGATGCGCCAAGCGTGCGCTACGCGGGGGCGGTCCATGCGCGCTATGAGACCGATCTCGCGTTCCGGGTAGGCGGCCGGGTGCAGACCCGCACTGCGGAGGTCGGGACGCGGGTCCGCGCGGGCCAGGTGCTCGCGACGCTCGACCCGCAGGATTACGCCCTCGACCTGGCCGCGGCCCGCGCCCAGCTCACGGCTGCCGAAGCCGAAGCGAAGCTTGCGCGCGCCGATATCGAGCGGTTCAGGGCGCTGCGGGCGCAGAATTTCATTTCCCAGGCCGAGCTCGATCGCCGTCAGGCGGTCGCCGACGCCGCGCAAGCGCGCGTCCAGGCCCTGCGGGCCGAGGCAGCGCGGATCGGCAACCAGCAGGCCTACACGCGACTGACCGCACCCCACGCCGGGGTCATTACCGCGCTTTCATTCGAGGCCGGTCAGGTGGTCGAAGCGGGACAGCCGGTTGCACAGCTCGCGCGTAGCGGGGAGCTCGAAGTGCGCATCGACGTTCCCGAAAACGCGCTCGACGGACTGCGTGCGGCGCGCACCCTCGAGGTTCGGCTGTGGTCCGTGCCCGGCGCGGTGTATCGCGGCAGGCTGCGCGAGCTCGCGCCGATGGCCGATCCGGCGACCCGGACCTATCGCGCACGGGTCAGCCTGCTCGGCCCCGACGCGGCCGTGCGCCTGGGCATGACCGCGACGGTCGACGTCCAGGGAAATGCCGCAGCAGCGATGTCGGTGCCGCAAAGCGCGCTCTTCCGGGTCAACGGCCAGCCACAGGTGTGGATCGTCGACCGCGCCACGCGCAAGGTGGCCGCGCGCAGCGTGGAAGTCGGCGCCTTGAGCGCGGACCGGGCCGAAATCCGCTCCGGACTCGTCGCCGGCGAGTGGGTCGTGACGGCAGGGGTGCATAAGATCGCGCCCGGCCAAGAGGTGCGTCTGGTCGAGTCCGCACGTTCATGAGCGCGGTGCCGCGTTTCGTCCCGGGCCGCGGCAACCTGTCGCGCTGGGCGATCGAACATCCGGCGCTGGTCCGATTCTTCGTCGTGCTCATCCTGCTGCTCGGGGTGCGGTCTTATTTTCAGCTCGGGCAAGCCGAGGACCCTCCCTTCACGTTCAAGACCATGCTGATCCAGGCGCAGTGGCCGGGCGCGACGGCGCAGGAAGTGTCGGAGCAATTGACCGAGCGTATCGAGAAGAAGCTGCAGGAGATGCCCGAGCTCGATTACGTCCAGAGCTACGCGAAAGCGGGCGAAACCGCGCTCTTCGTCAATCTCAAGGAGACCGTGCGCGGGCGCGACGTCGCCGAGGCGTGGTACCAGGTCAGAAAGAAAATCGGTGATCTCGAGGGGCAACTTCCGGCCGGCGTACGCGGACCTTTTTTCAACGACGAATTCGGCGACACCTTCGGCTCGATTTACGCCTTCACCGGCGATGGCTTCAGCCGCGCCGAGCTGCGGCGCGTCGCAGAAGACGCCCAGCGCGAGGTGCGGCGCCTGCCCAATGTCGGCAAGGTCGAACTGTTCGGCGTCGTCCCGGAGAAGATCTACGTCGACATTCCGACCCAGAAACTTGCGACCCTGGGCCTGACGCTCGAGCAGATCATGCAGGCGGTGCAGGAGCAGAACGGCGTGGTGGCGAACGGGCAGGTCGAGAACGACACGCTGTCGATTCCGCTGCGGCTGTCAGGGTCTTATTCCGACGTCGAGCGGGTGCGCGAAACCGTCCTGCGCGCGGGCGCGCAGAGCCTGCGCCTCGGCGATATCGCCCAGGTGACGCGGCGCTACGAGGATCCGCCGGCGAACGAAATCCGCTCGCAGGGCGCGCCGGCAGTGCTGCTCGGCGTGTCGCTGGCCGAAGGCGGCGACGTGCTGGCGCTCGGGCGCGATGTCGGCGCGGCGATGGCCGCCTTGCAGAAAAGCCTGCCGCTCGGTCTCGAGATCCGGCAGATCCACGACCAACCCAAGATCGTCGAGAACGCGGTCGGCCTCTTCATGAAGGCCTTCGCCGAAGCCGTCGCGATCGTGCTGGCCGTGACCTTCCTTGCGCTCAAATGGCGCGCCGGGTTGGTCGTCGCGCTCTCGATTCCGGTCGTGCTCGCGATCACGTTCACCGCAATGTGGTTTTTCAACATCGACCTGCATCGCATCTCGACCGGTGCCCTGATCATCGCGCTCGGCCTCCTGGTCGACGACGCCATCATCGCGGTCGAGATGATGGCGCACAAGCTCGAGGCCGGGTGGAGCCGTTTCGAGGCGGCCACCTTTGCCTTCCAGTCGACCGCGTTCCCGATGCTGACGGGGACCCTGCTCACGGCGACGGCTTTCCTTCCGATCGCGCTGGCCAAGTCGGTCGTCGGCGAATACACCTTCGCGATCTTCGCGGTCACCACGGTCGCGCTCCTGTCGTCATGGCTCGTCGCCGTGGTCGTCACACCGTATTTCGGACACGCCTTGCTGAAGCCCACGCACCATGTCGAAGACGAGGGCGACGCCTACCGCACGCCCTTCTACCGGCGCTTCCGCGCCGCGGTCGGTTGGTGCGTCACGCGGCGCTGGGCCGTGATCGCGCTTACGGTTGTCGGCTTGGTCGTCGGCGTCGCGGCGATGCAACGTGTGGAAAAACAGTTCTTCCCGGCCTCCGACCGGCTCGAGATCCTGGTCGAGATGTGGCTCCCGGAGGGCGCCTCCTACGCGGCGACGCATGGCGAGGCCGTCCGCCTCGAAAGCCTGTTGCGCGCGGACAAGGACGTCGCGCACGTCCTCAATTACATCGGCCAGGGCGCACCGCGGTTTGTGCTGGGGCTCGATCAACGCCTGGCCAACCGCAATTTCGCGCAGCTCGTGGTGATCGCGCGGGACGTGCCGGCACGTGAACGCATCATCACGCGCATCAGGGGCCTTTTCGACAGTGACTTCCCGAACGTGCGCGGACGTGCGGTGCGCTTCGAATACGGCCCGCCGTCGGGTTATCCGGTCCAGTACCGGCTTTCCGGCAGCGATATTCCGCGCTTGAAGGCCGAGGCCGAGAAGCTGCGCCGCATCGTCGTCGCGCAGCCGCAGATGACGGCCGTGAACCTCGACTGGAACGAGCAGTCGCTAGCCGTGAAGGTGCAGCTCGACGCGGACAAGATCAAGGCCCTGGGCCTCAGTTCGAACGCAGTCGGTCGGCTCGTGGCGCTGCAGTTGTCTGGACTCGCTGCGACCCAGTTCCGCGAGGATGACCTGCTGATCGATGTGGTGCTACGCGCGCCGCGTGTCGAACATCGCGACGTCGACGCGTTGCGGTCGATTCCCGTGGGGCGCTTCAACGGCCAGAGCGTGAGCCTGGGCCAGATCGCCACCTTCGAGCCGGGCTTCGAGGACGGCGTGATCTGGCGGCGCGACCGCCTGCCGACGATTTCGGTGCGTGGCGATCCAGTCGGCACGGTGCAGCCGGCGACGATCATGGATTCGATCGCGCCCCAGGTCGAGGCCTTCAAGGCGCAACTCCCGGCGGGCTTCCGGCTCGAGGTCGGCGGGCCGGTCGAGAGCAGTGCCAAGGCGAACGCCGCGATCGGCGCATCGTGGCCCTTGATCGTGATCACGACGCTGACGCTCCTGATGCTGCAGCTCGGGAGTTTTTCGCGCTCGTTGCTGGTCGTGCTGACCGCGCCGCTGGGGCTGATCGGCGTCGCCATCGCGCTCCTCGTCAGCGGCCGCCCGATGGGTTTTGTCGCGCTCCTGGGCATCATCTCGCTCGCCGGCATGATCATGCGCAATTCGGTCATCCTCGTCGACCAGATCCGCCAGGACATCGCGCGCGGGCTCTCGCAGTGGGACGCGATCGTCGAGTCGACGGTGCGGCGCATGCGCCCGATTAGCCTGACCGCGGCGGCCGCCGTACTGGCTATGATTCCCTTGTCGCGGTCGATTTTCTGGGGTCCCATGGCCGTGGCCGTGATGGGCGGGCTGATCGCGGCGACGCTTTTGACGCTGTTCTTCCTGCCCGCCCTGTATGCGGCGTGGTTCCGGGTGAAGCCGGCCTGAGCGGCGCGCCGATCCGAAGCGGAGGAAGGCATCATGAGAGTCGTCGCCTTGCTTGGAATGATCTTTCTGGTGGGCTGTGCCTCGCTCGAGTCGAGCGACCCGGCATCGCCGCATTACGCCTATACGTCGGGCTGGACGGTCCGGCTCGAGCGGCCGCTGACCATTCCCGGTGGCGCGGCCACCGTGCGCCTGCAGTACGGGCGCGTCGTTCCGCGCAACAGCGTGCAGGAGCACGACCCGTTCTGCATCGTCGAACTCGAGACCGTGCGCGAGACCGCGCAGACTTTGCATCCCGGGCGTTTCGAGGTGTGGCGCATCACACGCAGCGTCGATCCGGTCAGCGCCGCCCTGCGAACGCCTTTCGTCCGCACCCGCCTGATCGAGGACGACGGCGATCCGACCTTCCTCTATTTCGTCACGGCGTTTCGGCTGCGTGACCCGGACCAGCCTGCGCTGCGCGGCATGCGCTGCGCGTGGAACCAGATGGCGCCCGGCAATCGCCAGGTGATGCGCCACCTCACGCTGGCGGAAATCCGCTCCGCGCTCGGGGGCTGGATGACGCTGCTGCCGCCCGGAGCGCCCGCGTGAAGCCCCGGAGTACGCGGGTCAAGCCGCGCAGCCGCGTCAGCCTCGCCGGCTGGGACACCGATGGCGGCGAGATCGTGGGCGGCGACCGGCGTGCGGCCGAGGCGCGCCTGGACGACTATCGCCTGCGTCTCGAGGATCTGCAGGAGTTGCTCTACGCCGAAGGCAAACATCGCCTGCTCATCGTGCTGCAGGCCATGGACACGGCCGGCAAGGACTCGACGATACGCCACGTGTTCCGGGGCGTCGATCCGCTGGGCGTGCGCGTGACCAATTTTCGCGCGCCAACGCAGCACGAACTCGAGCACGACTACCTGTGGCGGGTGCATCCCCACGTTCCCGGCTCCGGCGAGATCGCCATCTTCAACCGCTCGCACTACGAGGATGTGCTCGCACCGCGGGTCAACGGCGCGATCACGCGCGCCGAATGCGAGCGCCGCTACCGCCAGATCAATGATTTCGAACGCATGCTCAGCGAAACGGGCACGACGATCTGCAAGTTCTATCTGCATATTTCCAAGGACGAGCAGAAGAAGCGCCTCGAAGCGCGCCGCGACACACCGAGGAAACAATGGAAATTCAAACCCGGCGATCTCGCGGTGCGCGCCCGCTGGGACGAGTACATGGCGGCCTACGAAGCGGCGCTGGCGGCGACGAGCACGCGCCATGCGCCCTGGTATGTGGTCCCAGCCAACGACAAGCTCGCCCGCAATCTGGTGGTGTCGGCGCTGCTGATCGAGGCGCTCGAAGATCTCGACATGGACTACCCTGCGCCTGCGCCCGGGGCAGGCTCTACGCCGATCACTTGATCCACGTCAGGTCCTCCGGGCGCGGGATCGGGCTCGCTGCAGCGTCGTCCTCCGGCCGTGCGGGAAGGGCTCGCGCGGGGGATGTAACAGCGCTGCAAGGAGTTGACGGCGGCCCCGGGCCGCGCCGGCGCGCGACCCGGACGGACGTTTCAATCTTTCTTGCGCGCGCGCGGATGTGCCTGATCGTAGGCCTTGGCGAGGTGCTGCCAGTCCAGATGGGTGTAGACCTGGGTCGTGCTGATGCTCGCATGCCCGAGCATTTCCTGCACTGCGCGCAGGTCCCCGGACGACTGCAGGACATGGGTCGCAAACGCGTGGCGCAGCATGTGGGGATGGACGTGTTGGCCGAGGCCGGCCGCGCGGGCCCAGCGCGCGAGTCGCAGTTGCACGCTGCGCGGCGTGAGCCGGTCGCCGCGCCGGCCGACGAAAAGCGCGCTCGTGGCGGCGCGCGCCAGGGTCAGGCGCAACGGCAGCCACGCGGTGATTGCAGCGACCGCCTGCCGCCCCACGGGCACGAGCCGGGTCTTGTTGCCCTTGCCGGTGACGCGCGCCTCGCCGCTGTCGAGGTCGAGGTCGCCAAGGTCGATCCCGACCAGTTCGGACAGACGCAGGCCTGACGAATAAAACAGCTCGAACATCGCGCGGTCGCGGGTCGCGAGCGGATCGTCGCCGCTGGCGGGCGCGTCGAGAAGCTGGGCGCAGGTGTCAGGCGAGAGGATGTCCGGCAAGGAGCGGGCGGACTTGGGGGGGCGCAGGCCGCTACAGGGGTTGCTCGGATAGCCGAGGCGGCGGCAGGCGAAGGTGTAGAAGCCGCGCCAACTCGACAACTGGCGCGCCACGCTGGTCGCCGCGAGGTTTCCCGCGCGCAGCTTGACGATCGCGCCGCGAATGTCGTGGGGGGTGAGCGTGTCGAGTGCCTTGCCGTCGGTCAAGCGCTTCAGGTTTTCCAGATCGCGCGAGTAGGCGGCAAGCGTGTGCGCCGAGAGCCGCCGCTCGGCGGCAAGGTGTTGCAGATAGTGTGCGACCGGATTCAATCCTGCATCCGCACCAGCGCCGCGCCGAGCAATTGGCCGAGTCGTTCGAGATAGAGCGTTCCCATGCCCGAATAGAAACGCTTCGCTTCCTCGGACCCGAGCACCAGCAAGCCGACCGGTGCGGCCGCCGCGGCGGCCCGCAGCGGAATGAAGGCAAACGAGCGCAGGTGGGGGGCGATTTCGCCAAACCAGGTGCCGGCTTCGTCGATCGTGATCGGCCCGCATGCGGGTTGAAGCATCGCCGAGACGATGTCGCGCAGGCCGGATGAAACCGGGTCGGTGAGCCCGGGCGTGTCGTCCGCCAGGCTCCAGACGCGCAGGGCGTGGTGCGGTACCGCGAAGCCTTCGCGCATGTGGATCGTGAGGCCTGCGACGACATCCTGCGGCGTACGCGCGGCCAGGAGCGCGAGGGTCAGGGCGTGCAGCTTTTCGGAAATGCCGTCGTTCTCTTCACCGAACTGGATCAGCTCGGCGAGCTTGTTTTCCAGCATGCGCACCTTGTCGCGCATCGCGATCAGCTGACGCTCGCTCATCGACACGGCGTGGGTGCCGTGCGGGTGCGGGATGTGGATGTCCGCCAGCAAGGCCGGGAAGTCGTTGAAGAAATTCGGATGCCGCGTCAGGTAATCGGCAATCTGTTCGGGCTGCATGTCGCTGATGGCATTCATGTGAGTTCCAGTTCTCCTTCAAATACGGTTTCGGCCGGCCCCGTCATCAGCACCGGGGCGCCTGCGCCGGCCCATTCGATGACGAGGTCGCCGCCGCGGGTGTGGACGCTGACCGGGCTGGCGAGCGCGCCCTGACGGATGCCGCTGACCACCGCGGCGCACGCGCCCGTGCCGCACGCCAGCGTCTCGCCGGCGCCACGCTCGTAGACGCGCAGGCGGATGTCGTGCGGCGTCAGCACCT
>CBJMYK010000046.1:0-9016 GCA_966433795.1 uncultured Thiobacillus sp.
GGTCCGCGCAGATGCGGTGACGCTCGCCCATGAGCGTGTCCGAGACGCCGAGGATGACCGGGTGCGAGACGAAATTGACGATGGCACCCAGCTTGAATGCGCCGAGACCAAACTGGATCACCCCGACCATCAGCGTCAGCAGCAGCGCAAGGCCGATGTACTCCTCGGAGAACGGCACCGCCAGCGGCGTCAGCGCTGCAGCCGTCATCAGCGAGATGATCGCGACCGGCCCCGTCGCCAACTGCCGTGACGACCCCCACAAGGCGCCGAGGATGGCGGGGACGAGCGCCGTGTACAAGCCGAAATAGACGGGCAGGCCCGACAATTGCGCGTACGCCATCGCCTTCGGAACGAGAACCAGCGCGCCCGTAACGCCCGCAATCACATCGCCCCGCAGGATGACGCTATTGATCGGGAACCAGTGAAGGAACGGGAACAGGCGAAGAAGCAGCGAAGTCATGGCGGGCGCGGCAGGCAAGAAGCGTTGAGGAAAGAAACATCGGCGATGCAAACTGCAACATTCTAGCCAAAACCCCGCTCCCGCGGAAGGGTCTTGCGCTACCCGGTCTCGGCGGCAAAGCGCTTGAGTTTGCGCCACAGCGAAACCCGGTCGATGCCCAGCATCTGCGCGGCAAGCGTCTGATTGCCATGGGCCTGTTCGAGTACCCACTGGATGTAGTCGCGTTCCTGTTCCTCGAGTGACGCGACGCGGCCCTCGCGTCGCCGGAACGCCTTGATCGTCAAATCGCGCAGGTCGTCCGGCAGATGTGCGGCCTCGAGCGTGTCGCCTTGGCACAGCGCGACGCCGCGCTCGATGATGTTTTCGAGTTCGCGCACGTTGCCCGGAAAGTCATAACGCTTGAGCAGGGCGAGCGCCTCGTCCGAGATCGCGCGCACCGGCTTGCGCATGAAGGGCGCGGCACGATCGAGGAAATGCTGGGCCAGCAGCGCGATGTCCTCGCGCCGCGCCGATAAGGGCGGAATGTGCAGGTTGACGACGTTGAGGCGGAAGTAGAGGTCCTGGCGGAAGCGACCCTCGGCAACCCAGTCTTTCATGTTGCGGTTGCTCGCCGCGATGAAGCGCACGTCGACCTTGACCGGCTTCGTTGCGCCAACCGGCAGCACCTCGCGCTCCTGGATCACGCGTAGCAGCTTGACCTGCATGCCGGGCGACATTTCGGTGACCTCGTCGAGGAACAGCGTGCCCCCCTGCGCGGCGACCAGCAGACCCGACTTGCCAACCGCACCGGTGAACGCTCCTTTCTCGTGGCCGAACAGTTCGTTGGCCAGCAGCTCCTCGTTGAACGCGCCGCAGTTGACCGCGACGAACGGCCCGTCGGGACGCTCGCTGTGCTCGTGGACGTAGCGCGCAAACAGTTCCTTGCCGGTGCCCGATTCGCCCGTGATGACCACGTTGGCGCTCGTGCCGGCGACCTGCCGCGCCATGTCCAAGAGTTTTTGCATGCCGCCGTCACGCGTCACGATGCGCGTGTGGCCCTGAATCGCATCGAGCTGCTCGCGCAGCGCGCGGTTCTCGCGCTTGAGGCGCACTTTTTCGAGCGCCTCGGCGACGGTCTGGCGCACCTCGTCGAGCCGAAACGGTTTGGCGATGTAATGGAACGCGCCGACCTTCATCGCCTCGACCGCCGACTCGAGCGTCGCAAACCCTGTGATCATGATGACCTCGAGATCGGGATGGCGCGCCTTGCAGTGCTGCAGGAGCTGCATGCCGTCGACCTTGTCCATCTTGAGGTCGGTCAGCACGAGGTCGAACGGTCGCGCATCGACGAGCTCGAGTGCGTGCCGTCCGCTCAGCGTCGCGGTGATCTCATAGCCCTCCTTGGCGAGAACGTGTTCGAGGTTGCGCAGGGCGATGCGCTCGTCGTCGACGAGCAGGAGGCGTGCGTTCATACGGTGTCTTTCAAATCGACCGGTAAGCGGATGCGGAACCGCGCACCACCCCCCGGCAGGTTGTCGGCGACCACGCAGCCGCCGTGTTTTTCGATGATTTCGTAGGCAATGAAAAGCCCGAGTCCGCTGCCGTGGCCGACGCCCTTGGTCGTGAAGAAGGGATCAAACACACGCTCGAGCAGGTCTTCGGGGATGCCCGGGCCGTTGTCGGCGAACTCGATCTCGACCGCTTGTCCGCCGGCGCGGCAACCGCCGAGCTGGGCCGGGAAATCGTCATCGCGATCGCCGACCCGCACGCGCCGTGCAGCAATATGCAGCTCGCCCGCCGCGCCCATCGCGTCGTAAGCATTGACGATCAGATTCAACAAGACCTGTTGCAAACGCGGCCGGTCGGCGACGACCGTCAGCGCGGGCGGGATATCCACCTTCACGTCGACGCCGGTCGGTCGCTTGTTCTTGAGAAAGCGCAGCGTCTCCTCGACCAGTTCCGCGACTGCCACGGGACGCGGCCGGAAGTCACGGTCGCCCGAGTAGTCGAGCAGCGCACGCACGATGTGGCGCGCACGCAGCGTCTCGCTATCGATGTCGGCGATCAGCTCGTCGCGCAGCGCCGGGGCGATCTCGGGATCCTCGCGCAGGATTTGCGCCGACGAGGAAATGTTCGACAGCGGGTTGTTGAGTTCGTGGGCGACGCCCGACAGCAACGTGCCTAGGGACGCGAGCTTTTCCGAGCGCACCAGCGTGTGCTGGCGACGTTCCAACTCGTCGAGCACATGGTTGAACGCGTCCGTCAGCGAGACGAACTCGCGGTCGCGACTGTCGGGCTCGAGACGCGCCAGATGTCCGCTCGCCACGGCCTCCATATGCGCCTCCATCGACTTCAGCGGGCGCGTCACCCGGCGGGCTAGCAGAAACCCGGTCAGCGCGAGAATCGCCGCAACAGCCCCGAGAAAGACCAGGAAATTGCGCCGGTGGTTCTGCAACGCGGCATCCAACGAACGGCGTTCGCGCAGCGACAGATTTTCGCCCAATGTCACGATGCGGTTGCCGTACGCGCGCACGGTCGCCGCGACCGCATCATCCGCGGGACGCGCGATATGCGCGGCCATGGCCTCGTCGTAGCGCGCGAGCTCGGTTGCCAGCCCCTCGGCCGTGCCGCGTCCGGCGAGGGTGTCGATCACGGCCGCATTGCGTTCGACGAGTTCGCGCGTGCGTCGCACGTAGCGCGCGTGATCCTCGAGGTCGCGCCGCTGAGCGTAGAGAAAATAGTTCTTCTCGAAACGCCGCACTTCCAAGGTCGCGTCGAACAACTCCGCGACCTTGCCTCCTTCGCGCACCTTGTCCTCAATGCGGGCGAGCTCGATCAGCGCCACGGCCGAGAGACCGATCACGAGCGCCGCAAGAGAGAGATAGGCGAGGGCGATCTTGGCCTGGAGGGAACGCATTGCCAGAGTCTACCTCGGCGTTGCAAATTGTAATACACCGGGGGCTCGTCGAACTCGACCGATCATGCAAGGTATTGTTTTGATTGAGGCATATTGGCTGGCACGAGTGATGCTTTAGGCCCGTCATTCCACGTCAAAGTTGCGTCAAGATCATGTCAACGCTTCGTATTCAAATCCTTACGCCGCCTTCTCCCTACCGGACCTACCTCGAAGAGCGGCTGCAATCGGCCCGCGGCTTGGGGTGGACCTGCGATCGGGCAGTGGAGCCGGCGCCGGACCTGCCCGATGCCGAGCTGCTTCCGCCGTTTGCAGCGTCGCCAGAGGCCAAGCCGGCCTGATGTCGCGGCGCGTGCTCGTCGCTTTGCGCCCGGTATCGCCGGTCGAGCGCCTGTTCGCGGCCGGCGCCGCACTCGCCCGCCGCATGGACGCAGAACTCGAGGTGCTGGCCGACCCCGAGCACCCGCGCTGGAAGGATATCGTCACTGCGCTCAACGCGTTGACGCACGAAGCGCCGGGGGTCCGGCTGACGCCGATGCATGGCCTCGACGTCCGGCGCGTGATCGATTACGCCGGCAGTCACGAAGGCATCGTCTCGGTGGTCGTCGGTCGCCCCGCTGCGTGGGGCGGCGACGCGGGCGACGAGGCGTGGGCCAAGCTCGCGTGCCCGCTCGTCGCGGCGTCCGACCACCCGGACCTGCCACAAGAATCCTGAGCGTGGCGATCTTGCGCCGCGCTTTTTCCTCAACCCATCCTGTCATTCACCTCGAGCGATCATGAGCCAAGAAAAATCGAAACTGAGTCAAACGCTGTTCTGGGGCGGCATCACCGTCGCGCTGTACTGGGTCCTGTTCCAGCATGCCGACGACTTTCTGCGCCTTGCGCACACCACGCTGGACGCCTGCGCGGTCGCCGGAGAAACCAAAACGCTGTACATGAACAAGGCGAGCGCCGAACTCTGCACGGCGCAAGGCGGGTCCTTCATCGAGGGAACTTGGTGGTTCGTGTTCGCACCGATCGCGATGGCGTTCGCGCTCTCGTATGCGCACGGCAACTTCACCGGTCTGTTCTGGGACGTCATCGGCCTTAAAGCCAAAAAATAATTCAGCGGAAAATTCGACAAAATCATGGAACTCGTCAACTTCATAGAAATCACCCCGCTTACCGCGATCCTCCTGATCATGGTGGGTTTCGTCGGCGGCATGGTCTCCGGCTTCATCGGCTCCGGCGGCGCATTCGTCCTGACCCCCGCGATGATGACGCTTGGTGCCCCGGGCATGGTCGCCGTCGCCTCCAATATCTGCCACAAGTTCCCGAAGGCGCTCGTCGGGGCGGTCAAGCGCAACAAGTATGGGCAGGTCGACGTCAAGCTCGGGCTGATCCTCGGGTTGTTTGCCGAAGCCGGCGTGCTCGTCGGCAAACACGTCATGACTGGCATCAAGAACGTGTTCGGTGCAGTCGGAACCGACCTCTACGTCTCCGCGATGTTCGTCGTCACGCTCGCGATCGTCGGCGGCTTCGTGCTCAAGGACTATCGCAAGCTGAAAGCGCTCGAGGACGCCGGCAAGGGCGAGGAGACCACGCCCCTGACCAAGCTCGCCCGTTGGGTACAGTCGGTCCGCATTCCTGGAACGATGATCTACTCGAAGGGCGCCCAGGCCGAGATCTCGATCCTGTTCCTGATTCCGATCGGCTTCGCAACCGGATTCCTCGCTTCGGCGATCGCGGTGGGCGGCTTCATCGGCGTGCCGGCGATGATCTACATCCTCGGCGTGCCGGCGATCATGGCCTCTGCGACCGAACTCGTCATCGCCTTCATCATGGGTCTGGGCGGCACGATCTTCTATGGTCTCGAAGGCGTCGTCGACATCCGGCTCGCTATGCTGATCCTGCTCGGCTCGCTGTTCGGCGTCCAGCTCGGCGCAATCGGCACCACGTACGTGAAGGACTACCAGGTCAAGTTCACCATGGCGGTCATCATGCTGACCGTGCTGTTCTCGCGTTTCTTCTACATCCCCGGCTATCTCGGCCAACTCGGCATGATCGAGCCGCTGCCTGAGGCGACCGTCAAGCTGCTCAAGCTCGCGGGCGACGGCATCCTCGCGGTGGCGCTGCTCCTCGGCGCTTACACCGTGCTGTCCGCCTTGTTCAAGGGCATGAAAGCCCACAAGGCTCAGCAAGCGGTGCTGGCGCGCGCCGAAGTCGCCGACTGAGCACGAGGAGCAAACCGATGTCCAATACCAATGCCCTTACTCAAAGCGGAACCCTGCGCCGCCTCCTCGTCGCCACCGATGGGACCGATGCGTCGGCCGGCGCCGTCCGCACCGGCGTCGCGCTGGCCAAGGCGCACGCCGCGCGGCTGATCGGCCTGTCGATCGCGCTCGACAACCCGGAATACAGCACGTTGGTCCCCAATCTGCGGGAAGCCGCCGAGACGAGTGCGCGCGAAGCGCTCAAGTCCTTCATCGAGGAAGCCGGCCCCGGCGTCGAAACCGTCATCCGCGACGCGACCGACCCGGTGCAAGGAATCGTCGCCGCGGCCGACGAACTCAACGCCGATCTGATCGTCACGGGTCGCCAGAACAAGGGCGCGCTCGGCCGCCTGTTGGTCGGCCACACGACCGCGGGCGTGATCGGTGCCTGTTCGACGCCGGTGCTGGTCGTGCCGCGCGCAGCCCGGCTGTGGGAAAAGCGCGTGCTGCTCGCGACCGACGGCTCGTCGTACAGCCAGGCGGCTACCGGCGCCGCCGGGCGCGTCGCGGCGCAAAACGGTCTTCCGGTCAGCGTCGTCTCCGTCGTCACGAGCAGCCACAACGACGCGCGGCGCAAGGAGGCCGAGCGTGCCGTCTCGGCCGCGCTCGACCACCTGCGCAGTCTCGGCCTCCAGGCCGAGGGTCAAGTTGCCGAGGGCCGTCCCGACGAGGCGATCGTCCAGGCCGCCGAGGCCGCGGGCGCCGATCTCATCGTGGTCGGAAGCCGAGGTCGGACGGGCTTGACCAAAGTGTTGATGGGAAGCGTCGCCGAACGCGTCGTCGGTCACGCAAGCTGCCCGGTTCTCGTCGTCAAGCCCTGAGTCGTATTCGCGAAAAGAAGGGCCGTGCGGGATAATCCCGGACGGCCCTTTCGCATTTTCGGAGATCCCCATGATCCGCAAGAATCCTTCCGGACACCTGCCCGTCGTCCACGACACCGCCTTCGTCGACCCGACCGCGATCCTGTGCGGCAAGGTCATCGTCGAGGAAAACGTGTTCATCGGCCCCTACGCGGTCATACGTGCCGATGAAGTCGATGCCGACGGTGACATGGAGGCGATCGTGATCGGCGCCCACTCCAACATCCAGGACGGCGTCGTCATCCACTGCAAGGCCGGCGGCGGTGTCACGATCGGGCGCAATACGTCGATTGCGCATCGTTCCATCGTGCACGGACCCTGCACCGTCGGCGACAATGTGTTCGTCGGCTTCAACTCGGTGCTCTTCAACTGCAGCGTCGGCGAAGGCTCGGTCATCCGTCACAACTCCGTGGTCGAAGGCTGCACCGTGCCGCCGGGCTTCTATATCCCGTCGACCGCGAACATCCATTCGGACAAGGATCTCGCGAGCATCGAGCGCGTGTCGCCCCAGGCCGCGGATTTTTCGGAAAGCGTCGCGCAGGCCAACCACGAGCTCGTCAAGGGCTACAAGCGCATCCGTAACGAGTTCTAAGGCGCGCTGAGTGATCGCGGCGCTCGAAGCCTGGCGGGCCGGACTCTTCCACCGGCGCCACCTCGTGCGCAATCTCGGTGCGGGCCTCGTGGTCGGGGTCGTCGCGCTGCCGCTGGCGATGGCGTTCGCGATCGCGAGCGGCGCGCGTCCTGAGCAGGGCATCTACACAGGCATCGTCGCCGGCCTGCTGGCTGCGCTATTCGGCAGTTCGCGGGTCTCGATCAGCGGGCCCACCGGCGCGTTCATCGTGATTCTCGCCGGCATCACGGCGCGATACGGATTCGAGGGCCTACAGGTCGCGACGCTCATGGCCGGACTGATCCTGCTGGCGATGGGACTGGTGAAACTCGGTGGCATCATCCGTTTCATCCCGACCCCGGTCATCACCGGATTCACCGCCGGCATCGCGGTCATCATCTGGGTCGGGCAATGGAAGGACTTCTTCGGCCTGCAGCCAGCGCGGACGGGGCCGCATTTCCATGAAAAACTCGGCGCGCTGCTCGAGGCGCTGCCGGGCCTGCATCTGCCGACGACGCTGCTCGCACTCGGCGCGCTCGCGATCGTCGTCCTCATGCCGCGCCTCCTGCGTCGCATTCCGAGTCCGCTCGTCGCGATGCTCGCCGCGACCATTGCCCAGGCCTACTGGCAGTTCGACGGTGTCGCGACCATCGGCAGCGCCTTCGGCGGGATTCCGGCCGGCCTGCCGGAAGTCCACCTGCCGCAGGTCAGTTTCGGGCGCATGCTGGAGCTGATCGGGCCGGCTTTCACAATCGCGATGCTCGGCGCAATCGAGTCGCTGCTGTGCGCGGTCGTCGCCGACGGCATGACCGGCGCCCGTCACAATCCGAACCAGGAGCTCGTCGGCCAGGGCATCGCCAATATCGCCGCGCCGATCTTCGGCGGCTTCGCTGCAACGGGGGCGATCGCGCGCACCGCGACCAACATCCGCAACGGCGGAGACAGCCCGCTCGCCGGAATCGTCCATGCGCTATTTCTGCTCGCCGTGATCGTCTCGCTCGCGCCGCTGGCCGCGCACATCCCGCTCGCCGCGCTTGCCGCGATCCTGTTCGTCGTCGCCTGGAACATGAGCGAGGCCCGTCATTTCAGCGACCTCCTGTTTCACGCGCCGATCAACGACAAGACGCTGCTGCTCATCACCTTCCTGCTGACGGTGTTCGCCGATCTCGTGATCGCCGTCAACGTCGGCGTCCTGCTCGCAGCCCTGCTCTTCATGAAGCGCATGAGCGAGACCGTGCGTATCGAGGGCGAGACGCCCGACAGCCTGGCGGCACTGTGTCCGGTCGGGGTGCCCTCCGGCGTGCAGATCTACACGATCGACGGGCCGCTGTTCTTCGGCGCCGCGGCGACCTTCGAGCGCACGCTCGCGGGCCTGCACGACAAAGCCGAAGCCGTGATCTTCCGCCTCGGCCGCGTGCCCTTCGCCGACGCCACGGCGATGCATGCCTTGGCTGACGTGGTGCGTCATTTCCAGCAGCGCGGCATCCAGGTGCGCGTGTGCGAGGCCAATCCGCGCGTTGCACGGAAGCTGCGGGATTTCGGCTTGATGGCCAAGCTTGGCCAGCAGGATGCCTCGGTCAGCGTACTCGACGCGCTCGCCGAACTGAGCCCCGCGCCGGCGACGCAGGGACTGGGCGAGCGGGCCTAGCGGCCAGCGTTCGATGCGGCGTGCCCGATCGGCGGCCGGCCGTATTCTTTTTACTGACTCGCCTTGGGTTTGCGCCCGGGGCTCGCCTGCGGGATGAAGCCCGAGACCCGGCACAGCATGCCCTCGAGCTTCTCGCCCTTGACGAAGCGCGTCGAGTGACAAACGATGACGTCGCCCCTTTTCGCCATCTCGGACAGGTGAAAGCGCACGTCCTCGAGCGGAATGCGGGTCGCGGCGGCGATCTCGGTGTCGAGCTGCTCGCCGCGGGTTTTCAGATAGGCGTGGATTTGTTG
>CBJMYK010000047.1:0-8982 GCA_966433795.1 uncultured Thiobacillus sp.
TCGCGCGCGATCAGGGTCTGCGCGATCGGGATGCGGAAGGCCGACAGCAGCGCCTTCGACTCGACTTCATTGAGCAGGTGCCGGCCGTGGGCAAGCGCGCTCTCGACGATCAGGCGGGCGCCTTCGACGTCCGGCTCGAGCTGGTGCGACAGCGGCCCCGGCGTCTGCATGAGCTGGCGCTGGTTTTCGTAGAAGGCCGCGAGAAAGGAAAAAACCTCGACCGCCGGCTCGGGCGTGGTGAAGTAGGGAATGCTCGCCTGCTTGAACCGCTGGCGTCCTTCGTGCACCTGCGCCTCGCCCATCCAGCAGGTCAGCACAGGCTTGATCGCATGCTTTGCGACCTCGACGACGGCTTCGGCGACCTCGGTCGGTCGCGTCATCGCCTGCGGCGTCAGCATCACGAGCACGCCGTCGACATGGTCGTCGCCCAGGCAGGCACTGACTGCTTCGCGGTAGCGCTCGGCGTTGGCGTCGCCAATGATGTCGAGCGGATTCGAGTGCGACCAGGTCGCTGGAAGCACGGCGTCTAGCGCCGCGAGCGTCGACGGCGAAAGCACCGCCATCTGCAGGCCGACGTCGACGGCGAGATCGGTCGCCATGACACCCGGGCCGCCGCCGTTGGTGACGATCGCGAGGCGATTGCCGGACGGCTGGATATGGGTCGCGAGCGCGCGTGCGGACGCGAACAACTGCAGGATCGTGTTCACGCGCACGACCCCGGCCCGGCGCACGAGCGCGTCGAAAACGGCGTCCGAACCGACGAGCGCGCCGGTATGCGACTGCACGGCGCGCGAGCCGGCCTCGTGCCGTCCGACCTTGACCAGCACGATGGGCTTGAAGCGCGCGGTCGCGCGCAGCGCGCTCATGAAGCGCCGCGCGTCGCGGATGCCCTCGATGTACAGCAGAATGCCCTTGGTCTGCCGGTCGTAGGCCAGGTAGTCGAGGATTTCGCCGAAATCGAGGTCGGCGGAGGCGCCTGTCGAAATCACGCTCGAGAACCCGATGCCGTTGGCTTCCGCCCAGTCGAGCATCGCGGTGCACAGGGCGCCGGACTGAGAGACCAGCGCGAGGTCGCCGGCCTGCGTCGCGCCCTGGCTGAAGGTCGCGTTGAGGCCGATCGCCGGCCGCTGGACGCCTAGGCAGTTGGGACCGATGAAACGAATGCCGTGCTTCTTCGCGACGCGCTGCAAGCCCTCCTCGAGCGCGATGCCCTGCGGACCGACCTCGGAGAAGCCCGCCGAAAGCACGATCGCATGGCGGATGCCGCGCTGTCCGCATTCTTCGAGGACAGGCGCCACGGTCGCCGCCGGCGTCGCGATCAGCGCGAGTTCGGGCGTCGCGGGCAATTCGCTCGCGCGCGCATAGCAGCGTTCGCCGAAAATCGCCTGATGCTTCGGATTGACCGGATAGACCTCGCCCTTGTAGCCGGCGTGCCGCAGGTTGCGAAACAGCGTTCCGGCGACCGAATCTTCGCGCTCGCTGGCACCGAAGACCGCGACCGAGCGGGCGTTGAAGAGGGGTTCAAGGTAGTGCTGGGACATGGCCTCGGGAGGTCCGGGGGGCGCGCTTGTCGCTTGGACTCGCTGAGCTAATCCTAGGTCAAGGCCTGATCCCGCGCCACCTTGTCGTATAGTGCAAGTCAGAGCGCCGCGCCATGCAGACCGCCTATATCACGCACGCCGAATGCCTGCTGCACGACATGGGCAGCTGGCACCCCGAAAGCCCGGCACGGCTTCGCGCCGTGGATGACCGGCTGCACGCAGCCCACCTTTTCGATCACCTCGCGCATCACGAAGCGCCTCGCGTGCAACGCGCGCAGTTGCTGCGCGTGCACGATGCGTCCTACGTCGACTTTGTCGAGGAGAGTTCGCCGGAACACGGCCTGCGGATGCTCGACCCCGACACCAGTATGAATCCTTATACGCTCGCCGCCGCGCGTCGCGCCGCCGGGGGCGCCACGCTGGGAGTCGACCTCGTGATGCGAAAACAAGCGGCCAACGCCTTCGTCGCCTGCCGCCCGCCGGGCCATCACGCCACGCGCAGCGAGGCCATGGGTTTCTGCATCTTCAACAACGTCGCCGTCGCCGCCGCGCACGCGCTCGATGCACACGGGCTGGCGCGCGTCGCGATCGTCGACTTCGACGTTCATCACGGGAATGGCACCGAGGACATCTTCCGGGACGACGCGCGCGTGATGCTGTGCTCGACCTTCCAGCATCCCTTCTACCCTTTCGTCGGCGCCGATAGCGCGAGCGCGCACATCGTCAATGTGCCGCTTCCGGCCGGAACCGACGGCGCGCGCTACCGCGAGGCGTTCAGCCAGCGGATCCTGCCGCGGCTCGAGGCCTTCGCCCCGCAGATGCTGTTCTGTTCGGCGGGCTTCGACGGTCACCGCGAGGACGACATGGCGCAATTCGGGCTGATCGAAGCGGATTACGCCTGGATTACGCAGCAGGTCATGGCGGTTGCCGCGCGCCACGCCGAAGCGCGCATCGTCTCGGTTCTGGAAGGAGGCTACGACCTGAGCGCGCTCGGTCGCAGCGTCGCGGCGCACATCAAGACGCTCGCAGCCCTCTGAGCGCACGCATGGAAACCGTGCGAAACCGCTGCAGGAACGTAAGGAAAAGCCGATAAAGCAGGAATGAGAGACAAGCGCTTCTACGAATTCCTGCACCGCCAGATTCCGGTCCTGATCGCGCTGTCGCTTGTCCCCGGCCTCGGCTATGTGCTGCTCGCCTGGCTCAATGGGGTCTTCATGCCGGCGGCCGTCTGGTATGGATTGATCGTCGCGCTCTCGCTGCGCGGCTGGCAGCTCTATCGCGGCGTCGACTTCGACACGATGAGCGAAAGACGGCGTGAGCGCTGGTACCGCGATTGCAGCCGCTTCGTCTATGCCTTCTTCGTCCTGTGGATGCTGATTTTTCTGCTCTACGTCGGGCAGCGTGTTCACAAGCTCCACTACATCGCAATCTTTACCGAAATCGGCGCGTCGGTCGTTGCATCGGCCCTGCTCGCGTCCGACCGGCGGCTGTTCCGCCCGACGATCTACATCATGATGGTGCCGCTCATCATCTATTTCGCACTGATCGGCGAGTGGTACGGCTACGTCCTCACGGCGTTCGCGATCACGCTGAACTGGGTGTTGCTCTATTCGGCCGGCAGTACCCACGAGCTGTTGCAGCGGGCGACGCGGCAGGCGACACGCGACGCGCTCACCGCGCTATGCAACCGCGAATACTTCATCGATTACCTGCAGCAGCGCATGAATACGCTCAGCGAAAGCGGCGAGTACTCCTACCTGCTGCTCATCGACCTCGACCATTTCAAGAAGATCAACGATTCGCTCGGACACGACGTCGGCGACCGGTTGCTGCAAATCGTGTCGAACCGGCTCCAGCTCAACGTGCCCCAGCACAGCGTGGTCGCCCGCCTCGGCGGAGACGAATTCATCATCGCCGGCGACCACTTCCCCAATCGCGACGCCTGCGAGCGCATGGCACTGGAAGTCGCCGAGCGGCTCATCACCGCGCTCAAGGCCCCCTATCTCGTCGAGCCGCACCATCTGCATATCAGCGCCAGCATCGGCGTGAGCCTCGTTAGCGGCCGCGATGCCAACGCCAATCGTTTCATCAAGGAAGCCGACATCGCGATGTACGAGGTCAAGGCCAAGGGCCGAGACGGCGTGTTCATGTTCAACGACGAGATGTCGGAACGCGTCGAGAGCAATCTGCAGATCGAGCGGGAGCTGCATTTCGCCCTTGCCCACGCGCAGATCGCGCTGCATTACCAGCCGCAGCTCGACTGCGAGGGCCGCATCGTCGGCGTCGAATCCCTGGCGCGCTGGACCCATCCCGTGCTCGGCCCGATTTCGCCCGACCGCTTCATTCCGATCGCGGAGCAAACCGGCCTGATCGTGGACCTCGGCGCCCATATCCTCGAAACCGGCTTCACGACCCTGCGCACCTGGCACGATTCGGACATCGCTCTCGAGCAGTTTTCGATCAACATCAGCATGCGTCAATTCACCCACCATGGCTTCGTCGCGCAGGTCGAGGCCCTGGCGGCCCGCCTACTGACCGGCGACTTGATACGCAAGGTGGTGTTCGAGATCACGGAATCGGTCGTCGCCGAAGACGTTCAACGCGTGATCGCGGTGATGAAGCGCCTGAAGGCCTCGGGCATCCGCTTTTCGATGGACGATTTCGGCACCGGCTACTCGTCGCTGAGCTATCTCAACCGCCTGCCGCTCGACGAAATCAAGATCGACCGCGCGTTCGTCGGCGCGCTCGGACAGGACGAGGGCGACCGGGCGATGGTCGTCACGATCCTCAATCTCGCACGGATCCTCAATTTGAACATCGTCGCCGAGGGCGTGGAAACCGCCGAACAACGCCAGTTCCTGATGGACCACGGCTGCCGCATTTTCCAGGGCTACTATTATTCGGAGCCCTTGGCGGCGCCGCAGTTCGAGGCCTACTACCGCAACCGCCGCCAAGCCGCCACGGCCGCTGCCTAGGGGTCCGGCCGGCGCTACGGCAGAAAAAAAAGGGCGCCGACAGGCGCCCGTTTTCAGCTGCGAGGTGCTTCAGTACTTGACCTGAAGCCCCTCCTGTTCAGAGAAGTAGGCGGCCAGATCGGCCATGTCGGCGTCGGAGAGGCCTTTGACCTGATCGGCCATGATCGGATTCTTGCGTTTGCCGGAACGGTAGTCCTTGAGCGCGTGATACAGATAATCCCGGTGCTGTCCCGCCAACTTCGGGAAGCCGGGAACCGTGCTGGCGCCACCCACGCCATGGCACGCGGCGCAGGCTTCGGATTTCGCTTTGCCGGCGGCGGCGTTGCCTTTTCCCGCATGGGCCATC
Source organism: uncultured Thiobacillus sp. (assembly GCA_966433795.1). GTDB lineage: Bacteria > Pseudomonadota > Gammaproteobacteria > Burkholderiales > Thiobacillaceae > Thiobacillus. The sequence continues at coordinate 4,863 of CBJMYK010000047.1, forward strand.
GAGACGCCGAAAACCAGTGCGGCCGCGATGATGAGTCGTGTCTTCATGGTGCCTCCTTCAATCGGCCGGGCCGCGGTAAGACGATGCATAGTAGGCGGCGAGATCCTGCATGTCCTGCTCCGACAGGCTGCCCGCGATACCGACCATGCTGGGGTGGCTGCGTTCCCCGCTCTTATAGGCCTTGAGCGACGCCACGATATAATCCGCGTGCTGTCCGCCCAGTTTGGGCACGCTGTACACGGCGGGGTAGGCCGTCCGCCAGCCGGGAATGCCATGGCATCCGGCACACATTGAGGTTTTTACCTGTCCAGCCTTGGGGTCGCCGCCCGCCTGCACCGGCACGGCCAAGCCCATCAGCACGGACGCGCACAGCGACATCGTGATGGCTTTCATCTTGCTCGCTCTCTCCTCGGTGGTTGATCGTGCTTGCCGCCCGTCTGACGCGGGGTGAGCACGATTATAAGACCGGATGGGCCGATCGGGACGCGCCCGGCAGGCAAAAAATCCTTTTATGACAATAGGTTATAACATTATTCCCTAATATGCTTCTGGAGTTTGCGTGATCGATCTCAAGGCCTGTCCGCTGTGGCTCTATCGTCTGTTGCCCTTTCTGCGCTGGTGGCCCAACGTCACGGCGCATACCTTCAAGGCCGACAGCATCGCGGCCCTGACCGGCGCGCTGATCGTTCTGCCGCAGGCCGTCGCGTTCGCGACGATCGCGGGTTTGCCGCCCGAATACGGGCTCTACGCGGCGATGGTTCCGGCGATCGTCGGCGCGCTCTGGGGTTCGAGCTGGCATTTGGTATCCGGGCCGACGACTGCGATCTCGATCGTCGTGTTCGCGGCCATCAGTCCTCTCGCCGAGCCCGGCAGCCCGCACTTCATCAGCCTGGTACTCACGCTGACCTTCCTCGCCGGGGCGATCCAGCTGGCGATGGGGCTCGCGCGCCTGGGCGGCCTCGTCAACTTCATCTCGCATACCGTGATCATCGGCTTCACCGCGGGCGCGGCGATCCTCATCGCGGCCAGCCAGATCAAGAATTTTTTCGGCCTCGACGTGCCGCGCGGCGCCCACTTCCACGAAGTACTGATCTACTTCGGCTCACACCTTGCCGAGATCCAGCCGTGGGTGGCGACGGTCGGCGTCGTCACCCTGCTCGCCGGCATCCTGGCGCGCCGTTACCTGCAGAAGCTGCCCTACATGATCGTCGCGATGGTGGTTGGCAGCGTGACCGCGGCGATTCTCAACGCCCAGTACGGCAGCGACGCGACCGGGATCCGAACCGTCGGCGCGCTGGTTGCGTCGTTTCCGCCCTTGTCGATGCCCGATTTCTCGCTCACCGCGATCAAGCAGACGATCTTCCCTGCGACGATCATCGCGGTGCTCGCGCTGACCGAGGCCGTCGCGATCGCCCGCTCGGTCGCGGCGAAGTCCGACCAGCGCATCGACAGCAACCAGGAATTCGTCGGCCAGGGCCTGTCCAACATCGCCGGCAGCTTCTTCTCCGGCTACGCGTCGAGCGGCTCGTTCAACCGCAGCGGCGTGAACTACGCGTCCGGCGCGAAGACGCCGCTCGCGGCCGCGATGTCGGCGCTGTTCCTGCTCCTGATCGTGCTGCTCGTCGCGCCGCTCGCGGCCTATCTCCCGGTGCCCTCGATGGCGGCGATCCTGTTCATCGTCGCCTGGAGCCTGATCGACTTCCACCACATCGGCGAAATCGTCAAACGCCACAAGCGCGAACGGATCGTGCTCGCGCTGACCTTCCTCGGAACGCTTGTCGACCTCGAAAAGGGCATCTTCCTCGGCATCCTGGTGTCGCTGCTGTTCTATCTCTACCGCACCTCGCAGCCGTCGATCCGCGAGCTGGTCCCCGATCCGACCGAACTCGGCAACCCACGCCGCAAGTTCGTCGCCAAGACGCCTGAAACCGCGACCTGCCCGCAGATGGCGATCCTGCGCGTCGAGGGGTCGATCTTCTTCGGCGCCGTCGAGCACGTGCAGCGGCATTTCCGCAACGTCGACGAAGCCGACCCCGACAAGAAGAACCTGCTCATCACCGCGCGCGCAATCGGCTTCATCGACCTAGCGGGCGCCGAGATGCTCGCGAAGGAGGCGACACGCCGCCGCAAACTCGGCGGCAACCTCTATCTCGTCGGCGTGCAACCGGACTTTTGTGAAATGCTGCGCCGCAGCGGGCAGGTCGACACCGTGGGCGAGGATCAGATCTTCCGGCACAAGGGCGAAGCGCTGCAGGCGATCTACCCGCGCCTCGACAACGAGATGTGCCGCCGCTGCAAGGCGCGCATTTTCGATGAATGCCACGTCGCGCTGCCCGACGGCACGCCGCGCGCGGTCGCGGATCAACGCGAAGCCGATGCGGACTTCGCGCGCCGCCAGATCCAGGGCGCGACGGCTTCCTGATCCCGCCAGAGGCCGCGCCGCGCGCGCCGCGCCTCGCGCTCCAGCGCGCGCAGCGCGTGGTCGCGCGACGACGCCCAGGCGTGGCCCGTGCGCACGAGTTCGGCGTTCACCGGCACGGCGTCGACCGCGAGCCTGCCGAGCCTGCGCCCGTACACGTCGGTTGCGACGATCTCCACACTCGTGTGACGTTTGAGCGTGAGTGACTTGAGCGCATCGGTCGCAATGTCGCCATGCGGTTGGTCGGCTTCGGGCGCGTCGATGTCGACAAGGCGTACCTTGAGGAAGGCGCGGGAGGCCGCGCCGTAGGAATCGGGCCTGAACAGCACGGTATCCCCGTCGATCACGACGATGACCCTGCCCTCGAGCGTCTCCGCCTGCGCGAGACCGGCCGCGAGCAGCAGGATCAGTGTGTGCAGCGCCCTCAACCCGCGAGCATCTCCGCGGCATGTTGGCGCGTCGTCGGCGTGATCTTAAGCCCGCCCAGCATGCGCGCGATTTCCTCGACCCGCGCCTCGGCCTCGAGCGACTCGATGTTCGACGAGACGAATCCGCCTTTGGCCTGCTTCGCGACGCGGAGGTGTCGTGTGCCGCGCGCCGCGACCTGCGGAAGATGCGTGATGACGAGTACCTGCCGCGACTCGCCGAGTCGCGCGAGCCGCCGCCCGACGGCTTCGGCGACGCTTCCGCCGATCCCGACGTCGACCTCGTCGAAGATCAGGGTCGGCACGCCCGCGACACCCGACAAGGCGGTCTGGATCGCCAGACTGACACGCGAAAGTTCGCCGCCCGAAGCGACCTTGCCGAGCGGACCCGGCGGCAGCCCGGGATGGCTGGCGACGAGGAAGTGGACATCCTCGAGGCCGTGCGCGCGCGGCTCGCTGGTCGGCGCGAGGCGGATCTGCAGCAGACCCCCTGCAAGCGCCAGTTCGCCCATCGCCGCGGTGACCTGTTTGCCGAGCGCATCGGCGGCCTGGCGGCGCAAGGCGCCGAGCGCCTCGGCCAGCGTACGGTAGTGCGCCCAGGCCGCGTCTTCCTTCGCCTGCAGGGCGTCGACGTCGTCGTCTGCCGCGAGTTCGGCGAGGCGCCCCTGGAACTGGTCGAGCAAAGGCGCGAGCGCCTCGGGCTGCACGCGGTGCTTGCGTGCCAGCCGATGCATGTCGGCCAGCAGGCGATCGAGCTCGCCGAGCCGTTCCGGATCGAGGCTCAGGGTGTCGGCGTAGCGGCGCAGACCGTGCACGGCCTCGGCGACATCGGCGCTCGCCGATTCGAGCAGCAGGGCAATGTCGCCCAGGCTCTCGTCGACCACGCGCATCTCGGCAAGCCGGCCGCCGAGTCCGCCGAGTGCGCCGGACACCGACGACTCACCCTCGTCGAGGCCTTCGATCAGGGCCTGGCTGCCTTCGAGCAGCGTCGTGACATGGGCCAGACGTCCGTGCTCGGCCTGGATCTCATCCCAGCGTGCGAGCTCGTCGCCGAGCGCGCCCAGCTCTTCGACCGCGAGCTGCAGGCCCTCGCGTTCGATCCGTCGCGCCTGCCCCTGGGTCGCGGCGTCGATACGCTGCTGACGCGCGGCCTGCCAGGCGTGCCACGCCACGTCGACCGCTGCCGCGTGCTGCTGCGCGCCGGCATAGGCGTCGAGCACTTCGCGCTGCGCCTGCGGACGCAAAAGCGCGTGGTGAGCGTGCTGGCCGTGATGCC
>CBJMYK010000048.1:0-8977 GCA_966433795.1 uncultured Thiobacillus sp.
AAGCCACCCCCCAACCGATCGCCGAGGACGCCTGGGCGCCCGCCATGGCCGAACAGGCCGCCCCCGCCGCGGCCGCCCCCGAGATCTTCAAGGAGTTGTCGGGAACCGCCACAAACGGCGGCCTCGCCAACGACATCGATTTCATCCTCGATATCCCGGTCCTGCTGACCGTTGAACTTGGCCGCACCAAGATCGCGATCAAGAACCTGCTGCAGCTCGCCCAGGGCTCGGTGGTCGAGCTCGACGGCCTGGCCGGCGAACCGATGGACGTGCTGGTCAACGGCTGCCTCATCGCTCAAGGCGAAGTCGTCGTCGTCAACGACAAATTCGGCGTGCGGCTGACCGACATCATCACGCCCGCCGAGCGCATCCGGAAGCTCAACAAATGATCTCTCGCCCTTGGACAGCGCTGCTGCCGTTTGCCGTGCCCGCGCTCGCGCAGGCAGGCGATGCACCGGTCTCCGCCGCGGGCAGTCTGTTGCAGGTCTTCATCGGCCTGGTCGCGGTGCTGCTGCTGATCGCGGCGACTGCCTGGGTCGCAAAGCGCTTCGGCGTGGCGCGGCCGGGCGCATCCAGCGTGCTGCAGATCGTCAGCAGCGCAGCGGTCGGCGCGCGCGAGCGCGTGGTGGTGGTCGAGGTCGGCGAATCCTGGCTCGTCGTGGGCGTGGCACCCGGAAGCGTCAACGCGCTCATGACCCTGCCCAAGGGCACGCTGCCGCCGACGGCCGCTTCTTCACTCAGCGGCCCGTTCGCCGCACGCCTTCAACAGATGATCGAAAAACGTCGTGAAAAGTAAGCTGCTCCATCGCCTCGCGCAGGCATTCGTCGTTCTGGCCGCGCTGCTGCTGCCGACGCTCGCCCTGGCCCAGAGCGCAGGGCTGCCCGCGTTCACCAGCACCCCGTCGGGCGGCGGCGGCCAGACCTATACGCTGAGTCTGCAGACCCTGCTGCTGCTGACTTCGCTCTCCTTCCTGCCCGCCGCGCTGCTGATGATGACGAGCTTCACTCGCATCATCATCGTGCTGTCGCTGCTACGCCACGCGCTCGGCACCCAGTCTTCGCCGCCGAACCAGGTGCTGATCGGGCTCGCGCTGTTTCTCACGCTGTTCGTGATGGGGCCGACCTTCGACAAGATCTACGTCGAGGCCTACCAGCCCCTCGCGGAAAATCGGATCCAGATGCAGGAAGCGCTCGACAAGGGCGCCGTGCCCCTGCGTGCCTTCATGCTCAAGCAAACGCGCGAGAGCGACCTCGCGCTGTTCGTGAAGATGTCGCGCAGCGCGGCGCCAAAGACCGCCGCCGACATCCCGATGCGCGTGCTGATTCCCGCCTACATCACGAGCGAACTCAAGACCGCGTTCCAGATCGGCTTCGCCGTGTTCATTCCCTTCCTCATCATCGACATGGTCGTCGCCAGCATCCTGATGGCGATGGGCATGATGATGGTCTCGCCCGCGATCGTCGCGCTGCCTTTCAAGATCATCCTGTTTGTCCTCGTGGATGGCTGGAACCTGCTGCTCGGCTCGCTCGCGCAAAGCTTCTACTAGGAGACGCCATGACACCCGAAAGCGTAATGACCATCGGCCGTACCGCGCTCGAGATGACGATCCTGGTCTCGGCGCCGGTGCTGCTCGTCACGCTGGTCGTCGGCCTGATCGTGAGCGTGTTCCAGGCGGCGACGCAGATCAACGATGCGAGCCTGTCCTTCATCCCAAAGATCCTCGCAGTGCTCGCGACCTTCGCCCTGGCCGGCCCGTGGATGCTGACCGTGATGACCGACTACATGCGACGTGTACTCACCGGCCTGCCGGGCGTCATCGGCTGACGGGGTTCGCGTTGCAGCGGATGCCTCGTCGACGCATCAATCCTCGCCGCGCCGACGACGCTAAGGGAGCCGGCGCGCCCGCACCCTCGGACCGCCGGGTGACGGAGTGGGCTTCGTTTCCCCCGGACCTCCCGGTTCCCCCACGTTCGGCCATGGAACGGACCCGCCCCCGATGATCAGCCTCACCGACGCGCAGCTCAACGCCTGGCTGATCAGCTTCGTCTGGCCCCTTACCCGCATTCTCGGCCTCATCATGGTGGCGCCGGTGTTCGGCCACCGCGCGGTCCCCGGTCGGGTCAAGATCGGGCTTGGCATCTTCATCGCCTTGATCGCGGCGCCGGCCCTGCCCCCGATGCCGGCGGTCGGCCTCGGCTCGTGGCACGGACTGTTCATCCTGGTTCAACAGTTTCTGATCGGTGTTGCGATCGGCTTCATCATGCGCGTCGTGTTCGCCGCCGTCGAAGCCGCCGGCGAGATTATCGGCCTGCAGATGGGCCTCGGATTCGCATCCTTCTTCGACCCGCAGAGCGCGGGCCAGACCCTGGTACTTGCACGGTTCTTCAATATGCTCGCGGTGCTGCTGCTGCTCGCCGTCAACGCGCATCTGCTCCTGCTGGGCATCGTCGTCGAAAGTTTCCAGACCCTGCCGATCAGCGCGCAACCCCTCGCCGCAGCGGGCTTTCATAACGTCGCGGCGTTCGGGACGACGATCTTCACGGTCGGCCTGCAACTCGCGCTGCCACTGATCGCGATCCTGCTGGTGACCAACCTCACGCTCGGCATCCTGACCCGCTCCGCGCCGCAGCTCAACATCTTTGCGATCGGTTTTCCGATCACCCTGGGCGTCGGTCTGATCATGCTCGACGTGACCTTGCCCTACTTCGCGCCGCAGTTTGAACAGTTGATTGCGAGCGGGCTCGACGCCGCAACGAGCGTCGTCCTCACTCTGCGTCCCCGATAGGGACGCGTGGAAAGATAGACCGGGTAAGGTGTAGCGGCACGCGGGGAAGCCCCGCGCAGAATGCGTCAGAAGCCGAGGCTGTCGAGGAGGTCGTCGACTTGGCTCTGATCCGCGACGACGTCGCTCTTGTTCGGGTTGATTTGCGGGCCGTTGAGAAGCCCGCTGCCGCCGCTGACTTCGCGCTTGACTTCGGGCGGTGAATAATCGAGCAGCAGTTGCACAAGCTGCTGTTCGAGACCGTGCGCCAGTTCCGTCACCTTGCGGATCACCTGACCCGTGAGGTCCTGGAAATCCTGGGCCATCATGATGTCGAGCAATTGCTGCTTGGTCGCGCTGGTGTCGTTGCGCATGTCGATCAGACACTGCATCGTCAGCGTCGCCATGTCGCGGTAGTCGCTCTCGGAGAACGGGGCCTTGAGCGTCGCACGCCAGCCCTTGAGCACCTCGTCGGCGCCCGCATCGATTCGCTCCTGCATCGGAATCGCGGCGTCGGTCGCGTTGAGCACGCGCTGGGCCGCCTGTTCGGTCATGCGCGCGACGTAGTTGAGTCGCTCGCGGACGTCGGGAATGTCGTTGGTCGCCTTCTCCACCACCTTGTCGAGGCCCAGTTCACGCAGGCTCTCGTGCAGGGTGCGCGTGATCTGACCGACGCGTGCGAGCATCTCGTCGTGCTCACGGACATCTCTTCCCCCCGAGGGGAGCGCGGCGACGGCGCCCCCCGGCAGGGCCTCCATGGCGGGGCCGGCGAATCGCGTATCCACGTCAGGCACCTTTTTCTAGTTTTTCGAATATCTTGGTGAGTTTTTCGTCGAGCGTCGCGGCCGTGAAGGGCTTGACCACGTAGCCGTTGGCGCCCGCCTGCGCGGCGGCAATGATGTTCTCCTTCTTGGCTTCGGCGGTGACCATGAGCACCGGAAGCTTGGACAGGGCGGCGTCGGCGCGGATGTTCTGCAGCATCGTCAGGCCATCCATGTTCGGCATGTTCCAGTCGGACACGACGAAGTCGAAGCTTCCGGCGCGCAGTTTTGCGAGGCCGTCCGCGCCGTCTTCGGCTTCCTCGACGTTTGAATATCCCAGCTCCTTGAGCAGGTTGCGCACGATGCGTCGCATCGTGGAAAAGTCGTCAACAACCAGAAATTTGGTGTTCGGGTCGGCCATGCAGTACTCCGTCAATGAGGCTCATTTTGTTTATAAGTAATCGGCATGAGCATAGCAAACTTAAGCGTTTGCATGTCCGCAAAAACCCCGCCCGCGCGACTTTATACGCGCATTGCGCGATCGCCGTGCGTAGCAAAAAATTCGAGCACGCGACGCGGCAGTTCATGCAGGGGCGCCACCTCGTGGGTGGCACCGACCGCGATGGCTTCCTTGGGCATTCCGAAGACCACGCAGCTCGCTTCGTCCTGTGCGAGGTTGTATCCACCGGCCTTCTTCATCTCGAGCATGCCGGCGGCGCCGTCCTTGCCCATGCCGGTGAGGATCACGCCTACGGCGTTCTTGCCTGCCGTCAGCGCGACGGAATGGAACAGCACATCGACCGAGGGGCGATGTCGGTTGACCGGCGGCCCCTGGTCCAGCTTGGTCATGTAGTTTGCGCCGCTTCTGACGAGCAGCAGGTGCGAATGCCCGGGAGCGAGATAGGCGTGACCCGGCAGGACGCGCTCTCCGCCCTCGGCCTCCTTGACCGATATCTTGCACAGCTTGTCGAGCCGGTTGGCGAACGAGCGCGTGAAGCCTTCGGGCATGTGCTGCGTGATCAGGATGCCCGGGCTATCTGGCGGAAGCTGAATCAGAAAGTCCTTGATCGCCTCGGTGCCGCCGGTCGACGCGCCGATGATGATCAATTTTTCGCTGCTGGTGAGCGGGTTGCGCAGCGGCGCGAGCGTCGCGCTGCCCTGCCCGCCTTGGGCGGGGGGCGTGCGCGGCTTGATGCGTGCGCGCGAAGCGATGCGAATCTTGTCCGCAATCAGGTCGGTGTATTCCAGCATACCGCTCTGGATCGACATCTTGGGCTTGGTGACGAAATCGACTGCACCGAGTTCGAGCGCACGCATGGTGATTTCCGAACCGCGCTCCGTCAGCGACGACACCATCACGACTGGCATCGGCCGTAGCCGCATGAGCTTTTCCAGGAACTCGAGGCCGTCCATCTTCGGCATCTCGACGTCGAGCGTAAGGACGTCCGGATTGGTCTGCTTGATAAGATCGCGCGCCGCGATCGGATCGGGCGCGACCCCGACGACTTCCATGTCGGCCTGGCTGTTGATGATCTCGCGCATCACCCCGCGAATCAGCGCCGAGTCGTCGACGATCAATACCTTGATTTTCATGTCTCGCTTTCCTGCGTGGTCCCGTGGCGGATCAGAACAAATCGACCTCGCCCGCGACAGCATTGGTCTTGAGTCGGCTCGCGTAATCCTGTTCGCGCTTCACCAGCGTGTAGTTGTTGAGCTGCTTCAGCTTCTTGACGAGCACTCTGCCGGTCTGCGGGAAAAAATAGACCTTGCGCGGATGCACGTCATTCAGGTCTTCGGCCACGACGCGTATGTTCTCCGCGCGCAGGAAATCGCGCACGAACTGGGCATTGCGCTCGCCGACGTTCATCGTGGTGAAACCACGCAGCACGTTGCCGCCGCCGAAGACCTTGGCTTCGAGGTTTTCGCGGCGCGCGCCCGCCTTGAGCAACTGGTTGATCAGCACTTCCATCGCATAGGCGCCGTAGCGCATGGACGCGGAAAGTGGGTTGGAGGCGTCGCCACCGCCGTCTGGCAGCATGAAGTGATTCATGCCGCCGATGCCGGAGACGCGGTCGCGGACGCAGGCCGCGACGCAGGAGCCGAGCACCGTGACGATGAGCATCGGCTTGTCGGTAAAGTAGTACTCGCCGGGCAATATCTTGGCTGTCTCGCAATCGAAATTGCGGTCGTAATACAGATTGGTCGCGAGTTGCTCCTCGATCGCCGAGTTCATGCAGGCTTCCTCGGCTCGTGGTGCCGCGTGTCGAGTTCGTATACGGTCTTGCCGCGCAGCCTGAAGGCGTCGCAGGCGTAGAGAAAGTTTTCCGAGTGCCCCGCGAAGAGCAGGCCATCCGGCTTCATGAGCGGGACAAAGCGCGTGAGGATCTTGCCCTGCGTCGGCTTGTCGAAATAGATCATCACGTTGCGACAGAAAATCGCGTCGAACGGCCCGGCGACCGGCCAGCTATTGGCCAGCAGATTGAGCGGCTTGAAGGTCACGAGCTGGCGCAATTCCGGCCGCACCCGCACGAATCCGGCGCGCTCGCCCACCCCGCGCAGAAAGAAACGTTTGACCCGATCGCGAGCCATCTTGCCGATCCGCTCTTCCGGATACACGCCGGCGGACGCGGTGTCGAGCACGTTGGTGTCGATGTCGGTAGCGACGATCGTCACGGGCGGCGTCAGGCTGCCGAAGACCTCGCACGCGGTCATGGCGAGCGAATACGGCTCCTCGCCCGTCGAACTGGCGGAGCACCAGATCGAAGCCGGGCCTTTCAGCTTGCGCAGGTGCTCAGCGAGGATCGGAAAGTGATGCTCTTCGCGAAAGAACGCGGTCAGATTGGTCGTGAGCGCGTTCGTGAACGCCTCCCACTCCTCGCTGTCGCGCCCGGCCTCGAGGCGATCGAGGTATTCCGAGAAGGAATTGAGCCCCTTGGCACGCAGGCGCCGGGCCAACCGGCTGTACACCATCTCCTGCTTGCTTTCGGCGAGCGCGATGCCCGCCTGGCGGTAGATCAGCGTTCGCACCCGCGCAAAGTCGCGCGCGGTGAATTCGAATACCTTGGCATTATCGGTTTGGCGTTTAGGTTGAACAATCATGGATCGAGAAGTCGGTCGGCGCCACCGAAGGATATAGCGGGAACGGCATGGGAGGAAAGGCGCCGCGGCGACGCCTCGCTACAGGGGAGGCCAGGTGGCTACGCTGGCTCGCTCCTGTGTCAGGCCGCCTGCATGCTGGTATTGGAGGCGCCGGAATGGGCTGCATTCGTGGCGGATGCGGGCAGACGGTTGCCGTGGCGGCGTCCGCCATCCCGGCCTGCGACAAGCTTGAACGCATCGACCATGGCGGCAAGTTTCACGGCTTGGTCCTGCAAGGTCTCGGACGCGGCGGCGACCTCTTCCACGAGCGCTGCATTCTGCTGCGTGAGTTCGTCCATCTGTGCCACGGCCTGGTTGACCTGCTCGATGCCGGCGCTCTGCTCCTGGCTCGCGCTCGCCGTGCCGGCGATGATGTCCGCGACCAATTGAACCGAAGTCACGATGTCGTCCATCGCGTCGCCCGCTTCGTCGACCAGCTTTCTGCCGGTATCGACCTGGGCGACCGAGTCATTGATCAGGGTTTTGATCTCCTTGGCTGCGCCCGCGCTACGCTGGGCCAGATTGCGCACCTCGGTCGCGACAACGGCGAAGCCCCTGCCCTGCTCGCCGGCACGCGCGGCTTCGACCGCAGCGTTCAAGGCAAGAATGTTGGTCTGGAAGGCGATGCCGTCGATCACGCCGATAATGTCTGAAATCTTGCGCGAGCTTTCCTTGATCGAGCCCATGGTGGTGATCACCTTGCCGACGACCTCGCCGCCGTTTGCCGCGATCTGCGCCGTCGAAGTGACGAGCTGGCTCGCGTGACGCGTGCCCTCGGCGTTTTGTTTGACCGTGCCAGTCAACTCCTCGAGCGAGCTTGCGGTCTCCTCGAGGCTCGAGGCCTGCGATTCGGTGCGAGCCGACAAATCGGCGTTGCCCTTGGCGATCTCCGCTGCTCCGCTCCCCACCAGGTCGGTGCTCTGCTTGATCTGCCCGATCAGGAGCTTCATGTTGATCTGAAGCACGCGTAGGGATTGCGTGAGCCTGACGAGTTCGTCGGCCCCGCCCGCGACGATCCGCCCGGTAAGGTCGCCCGCGCTCATGCGCTCGATGTCCGCGCGGACGCGGTCGAGCGGTATGACGACACTGCGGTAGGAGAGCACCGCAAACAAGGCGGCGAGCGGCACGCCGAGCGCCGCGATTCCCATGAGCCAGCCGGTGAAATGGCCGTTTGTCTCGGTCGTCGCGAACCAGGCGAGCACGGCCATCACGACGAAAATGAGCGCCATCGAGGTCGAGGCGATCGCGAGCAGCGTCTTCAGCGCAGGCGCCCGACGTCCAAAGCAGCGGTCCAGCGACGAGCACTTGATCGCCTTGCCTTCAACGATCCTGAGCCCCTTGTCGCCCGCCTTCACCGCACGATAGGCGGTCTCGGCTTCCTTGACCTGCTCGCGGTCGGGCTTGGTGCGGATCGAGGAATACCCGACCGCCTTTCCGTTCTCGATGATCGGTGCCACGTCGGCCTCGACCCAGTAATAGTCGCCGTTCTTGCAGCGGTTCTTCACCAGGCCGCTCCATACCTTGCCGCTCTGGAGCGTGCGCCAGAGGTCTGCAAAGGCCTCCTCGGGCATGTCGGGGTGACGCACGATATTCTGCGGCGCCCCGATCAGCTCGGCTTCGCTGAAGCCGCTCACGTCGATAAAGTCCTGGTTGACGTAGGTGATGTTGCCGCGCAGATCCGTCTTCGACACCACGGATTCGGTGTCTTTCAAGACGTATTCGACATTGGTTACAGGTTGGTTGGATCGCATCGTTTTCTTTCTTCCACTCAGGAAAGTTCACGCTTATTTTTAATTAATCTGCGATCCGCTCATCCTTGAACGACCGCATGCCCTCATCTTCAATATCGGCAAATTCGGTCAGGATCTGAAGCGTCGTGTCAAATGGATTTTAAAAATCAGGTCCACGCGTCGCGGCTTCCGCCGTGTGGTCTGCCGGGGCGATGCGGCGCGGGATACGACGCGGTGTCGGCAGGGGTGCGTCCTGCGTCGGGCGGGGTGCCCCGCGCGCGGGCGCAATGGCTTGGCCCACTATCTTTTCGCGTCGGCCGGGGTGATGGTGCCGGGATGTCGATCTGGGATATCCATCTGGGGCGTCGATCTGGGCGGTCGAGTCTTCATCGTCCTTCCATACCTGATTCGAGGTCGCCGGGCATGTCGACGCCCGGATGGATTCTGCGCTGGGCTCACCGAGCGCATGGCGCCAGCCCCGCGCACTGAGATGGCGGCCGGCTGGCGCGTCCGGCGAATGTTCCGCGCAGCCTCAGAACTCTTCCCACTCGCCGCCGCTTGAACCCTGGGCGGCCGCGAGCTTCTT
>CBJMYK010000049.1:0-8944 GCA_966433795.1 uncultured Thiobacillus sp.
AGCCTCCGTCCAGGCGGCGACGCCGCAGCGGATGAGTCTTGTCTACGACCTCTACCGTAACGGCCAGAAGCTCGGCCAGGTCACGGATACCTTCACGCGCAGCGGCAGTCGCTATACCCTCACCAGCGAAACCCGCGCCAAGGGCGCGTTACAGGTCCTGTGGCCGGGGACGATCCGGCTCGAAAGCACCGGCACCGTGATGCGCCAGGGATTGCGCCCCGAGAAATTCGAGCACGCACGCAGCGACGCGCCGCACAAGCTCGCGACCGCGCGCCTCGACTGGAAGCAGCGCGCCATCGCCTACCGATACAAAGGCGAATCCCGCCAAGTGAATGGCCTGCGGCCCGGCGCGCAGGATCAGCTCTCGCAGCTCTACCAATTCATGTTCGCGCCGCGTGTAGCGGCCGACTATCGGCTGCAGGTCGTCAGCGGCCGCGATCTCAATGAATACCGTTATGTCCGCACGGCGGGCGAGACGATCGAAACGCCGCTCGGCACGCTGTCGACCCAGCAATATCAGCGCATCACGCAAAAGCCCGACGAGAAGGCCATCACGGTCTGGGTCGCGCCCGCTCGCGACAACCTCCCGATCCAGGTCCGCGTGAGCGAAGACGGCGTCACGCTCGAGCAGCGGCTGGTGAGCGCGCGCATCGAGGGTTAGCGTGCCCCGGCGATCGCAGGTGCGTGCCGGGCTCGCACTGACGGGGTCGCTGCTCCTGCACGCCAGCGTGCTAAGTGGACTCGTCCTGACGCTGTCGCCGTGGGAATTTCCGCCGCCGCCGGCGAGCACGCTCGAGGTCGAATTGCGTACGGTCACGCCGGCGCCGGCGCCGGTGCCGCGATCCGCGTCGCGGCTTTCCGATCGGGCTGCGGCGGCGCCACCGCCCCGACAGGTCGCGCGCGAGCTTGCCGCCGCGCCGCCCGCCGCCGCCAAGGCCGAGACCCCGGCCGACGCCGACGATACTGGCCCACCTGGCGACGACGACGCTGCGTCCGTCCTGGTTGGCGCGGCGGCCACGGCGCATGAGGGCGAGGCCGCACGTCTGTCGCAGCAAGGGGTCGAGCCTTCGTCCCTGCCACGCGATGCCGCGGACCCGGCCGCGCCGGTGTTGGCGGCGCGCGCCTTGCCGCCCCGCCTCGAACTGCATTACGCGGTGCGCTACGGGCTGGCGTCGGGGAAGCAGAGCCTGCTGTGGGTCAACGAAGGCGTGGGCTATACGCTGTCGAGCGTCGCCGAGGCGAGCGGACTTGCCGGCGTCTTCTACCGCGGCCGTTTCGTGCAGGTGAGCCGCGGTCGCCTTACGGCGCACGGCCTGCAACCCGAGGAATTCTGGGATCAACGCGGCGACAAGCGCAGCAGCGCACGCTTCGATGCACAGCAATTGACCCTGCTGCCGGCGCGCGGCGCGCCCCGCCACTTCCGCTACAGCGGCACGGCGCAGGACGCGCTCAGCCTGTTCTTCCAGCTCGCGCTCGACGCGCCCGCGGCCCCCACGCAATGGGGCTATACGGTGTTCAACGGCAAGAAGCTACGCGAATACCGCTATGCGTCGCGCGGCGAAGTCGTGCTGGAAACGGCGCTTGGTCCCCTGCGTACGCTGCACCTGGAACGGGTGGGAGAGGCCGACGGCCGCTTCGAGGCCTGGCTCGCGATCGACCGTCACTATCTTCCGGTGCGTCTGCTCAGACAAGACGAAGAGGGCAACACGATCGAGTTGCGGGTGCAGACCATCGCGCCGTGAGCGCCGTCAACGCGGCAGTCCGTCGACCCACATCTGCGGCTTGATACCGCGGCGCCGGAATTCGCCCTGGCGGACTTCGAGCGCGTAGCGGACGTCGCGCGTCGGGCAATGCGGCGTCTCGCTGCGCGGCGCCATGTCGGCAAGGCCGGCGATGCGGCCGGCCGCGTCGATGAACGCGATCGACAGCGGCAGAGGCGTGTCGCGCATCCAGAAACAATGACGGCCGGGCTGCTCGAAGACGAATAGCATGCCGCCGTCGGCCGCGACGTGGGTGCGGCCCATCAGGCCGCGCTGGCGCGCGCGCGGCGTCGCCGCGACTTCGACCTGGAACACGTGCGGGCCGACGCGTAGCGTGGTGCGCGATTCGGCGCCGGCATTTGCGGCGCCAATCAGGAGCAGGGCCAATACGCCCGCACTGGCGTGTCGGAGCGCGACGCTAGAGCGCATCGCGCATGGCTTCCGCGAGTTTGAGGGCCGCTTCGACGTCGGCGTCGAGAACGTTGAAGTGTCCCATCTTGCGGCCCGGGCGCGCGGTCTCTTTTCCGTACAGGTGCAGCTTGATCGCCGGATGGGCCAACAGCGTCTCCCAGTGCGGCCCGCCGTCGTGCCAGCGGTCGCCGAGTATGTTGACCATTGCGACCGGCGACAGCAGGCGCGTGTCGCCGAGCGGCAGGCCGGCGAGTGCGCGTACCTGCTGCTCGAACTGGTCGGTGACGCAGGCGTCGAGCGTGTAATGCCCCGAGTTGTGCGGGCGCGGTGCGATCTCGTTGACGAGCAGGCGACCGTCGACGACGAAGAACTCGACCGCCATGACGCCGACGTAGGCGAGCTTCCCGGCGATGTCGCGCGCCATCGCGCGCGCCTGCTCGGCGAGTGACTCGGCGACGCGGGCGGGGACGATCGAGACGTCGAGTATGCCCTGCTCGTGGCGGTTTTCGGCGACGGGGAAGGCTGCACAGGCTCCCGCGTCGTCGCGCGCCAGGACGACGGACAGCTCGCGTTCGAGCTTGACGAAGCCTTCGAGCACGCAAGGCTGGGCGCCGAATTCCGCAAAGGCGGCGCGCGCGCCGTCGCGGTCGGTGACGCGCGCCTGGCCCTTGCCGTCGTAGCCGAAGCGCGCGATCTTGAGCAGCGCCGGCGTGCCGACCTCGGCGAGCGCCGCGTCGAGGTCGCCTTCGCTGTAGACCAGCGCGAAGGGCGCGGTCGCGAAGCCGTTTTGCGCGAGCCAGGATTTCTCGTGGCTGCGATCCTGCGCGATCGCGACCGCGGCCGCGCCGGGCGAGACCCGGCAATGATTCGTGAGCTCGATCAGGCTTTCGGCGGGAACGTTCTCGAATTCGGTCGTGACCGCCGCGCAGGCTGCGCCGAGCTGGCGCAAGGCGCCGTGGTCGGTGTAGTCGGCCTGCAGGTGGACGTCGGCCATCTGCCCGGCCGGGCTCGCGAAATCGGGATCGAGCACCATGACCTTGTAGCCCATCGTGCGCGCGGCGATCGTGAACATGCGGCCGAGCTGACCGCCACCGAGTATGCCTAAAGTCGCCCCCGGCAGGATGGGCAGCGCCTTAGTCGACATCGGGCAGTTCCATCGCGAGCACCGAATCGGACTGGCCGCGCCGGAAGTCGTTGAGCTGCGCCGCGAGGCCGGGATCGGAACGCGCGATCAGCGCGGCGGCGAAGAGCGCCGCGTTGGCGGCGCCGGCCTCGCCGATCGCGAAGGTCGCGACCGGGATGCCGCGCGGCATCTGCACGATCGAGAGCAGCGAATCGACGCCCTTGAGATATTTCGACGGCACCGGCACGCCGAGCACCGGAACGATGGTCTTGGCCGCAATCATGCCCGGCAGGTGGGCGGCGCCTCCCGCCCCGGCGATGATCGCCTTGATGCCGCGCGCTTCGGCGGTCGAGGCGTATTCGTAGAGCAGGTCGGGTGTGCGGTGCGCCGACACCACCTTGGTCTCGAAGTGGACGCCGAGTTGTTTCAGCAGGATCGCCGCGTGCTTCATCACCTCCCAGTCGCTGGAAGATCCCATCACCACCCCTACCTCAGGCGCGCTCATCATGCCGGTCCTTGCGATGCGAAAGGCGGCATTTTACTGCGCGCGGACCCTACAATGGCGCGCGAAATCGGAGACGACCATGCCCGCTTCCCTGCAGACACTGATCCTGCTCACCCTGTCCAACGTGTTCATGACCTTCGCGTGGTACGCGCACCTGAAGGACATGAACAACCAGCCGTGGATCGCCGCCGCTTTCGCCAGTTGGGGCATCGCGGCGTTCGAGTATCTGCTGCAGGTGCCGGCGAACCGGATCGGCTACACCGTGATGAGCCTGCCGCAGCTGAAGATCATGCAGGAAGTCATCGCGCTGTCGGTGTTCGTCCCGTTCGCCGTGCTCTACATGAAGGTCGAGCTGAAATGGGATTTTCTGTGGGCCGCGCTGTGTCTGGTCGGCGCGGTGTATTTCATGTTCCGCAGCGCGTGACGGGCTGGCGGCGCCGGGCGACGCTTTCCGCGGGCCGGCCAGGCGCGGACAAAAAAGGGCGGGCGTCGATGGCGGGCCTGGCGCCGTCAGACGCAGCCGGGGGCCGCGCCGTGCCGCCGGCACGGCCGCCCATTGCAACGCTGTGATACTCGTCTAAGCTGGCATTGGCCCCGCGGACTCCCCGCGCCGCCGCAACCGAGGGGCAGAGACATGCGTGAGACAACGGCCATGCGCCGATTGCCGGTGCGAATCGCTTTGACCGTGATGCTCGCCGGCGGCGCGGCGAGCGTGCCCGCGGCGGACATCCCGCTCGCGCGCCTCGCGTCCGACGCGGACCTGAAGTGGGGTGCGTGTCCCGATTTCATGCCGCGCGGTTGCCAGATCGCGGTTCTCCACGGCGATCCCTCGCAGGCCAACGCCGACGTCTTCTTCAAAGTCCCGGGGAACAGCGAGATTCCGCGCCACTGGCACACGTCTGCCGAGCGTATGGTGCTGGTCGCCGGCGAACTCCACGTCCGCTACGACGGCCATAAAACCGCCGTCCTCAAGCCCGGGACCTACGCCTACGGTCCTGCGCGCGCACCGCATGCCGCGAGTTGCAAGGGGAGCGAAGCCTGCGTGCTGTTCATCGCCTTCGAGTCGCCGGTCGACGCGATCGCGGGCGGCCCGGACGATTCGCGCACGTCCGCACGACCATAAAAAAGCCCCGCGCCGCGGGGCTTTGGTGGCCGAGGTCGGCGCTTACACGCAGCCCGTCGGCTTCGGCGTTCCAGCGTAGCGGCCAGCCTGTTTGGCGGGGCCGAACGGGAACAGGTCGAACAAGAACTTCTTGTCGCCCCACTCGTCGCCGAATTCTTCCTTCAGGCCCTTCTGCAGAAAGCGCAGGTTGGGCGCGGTGCCGTTCTGCGCGAACTGGTCGCGCATGTAGTGGATGACCTTCCAGTGATCCTCCCCCAGTTCGAGGTTGTCTTCCTTGGCCAGTTCGACGGCCAATTCTTCGGACCAGTCTTCCAGATTGACGAGGTAGCCTTCGGGATCGGTTTCGACGACTTTACCGTTGATGTTGCGTTCCATTCTTGCGGTCCTTGCGATGAAAAATGACGAGGGATGAGCGCAACCATAAAATAACCAAGTAAATTAGTCAACAACTTCGTTTTCGCGAGGCGCCAAGCGTGTTCGCGCGCGGCGGGCTCCTTCAGGCGGCCGGGACGGACGGCTCGCTGATCGCCGATAAAAGCAGTTTTTTGTATGAAATCGGCAAAAAAGCCCGGCGCAGCCGAAAAGTCGCGGGCTAGCCGCGAGGAAAGCCGGAGCGGGCCGCTGGGATTCGTTACTGAGGCGCCACCACGGGGCGGCCACGAGGCGCCAAGCGATCCGTCCGCCAGTGCTGAAAAGCGGGAAAACGCGCGGCTCGGTCCGCCGCTGTGGACGTACCGGGGGGGCGCGGCGAAGCATGCGGCACGCGTGAGGCGGGCAGCGCGGGTTCTTCAGCTACGCGGAACGCGCTTCATTATTTTTTCGTCACCTTGCCGCCGGCCGCCTTGTACGCCTCGAAGCCGCCCTCGATGTAGCGGGCCTTGACGCCGGCGGCCTGCAGGCGGTCGACGACGCTGTTCGACACGCTGCCGCCACGGACGCAATAGATCACGACGTCGAGCGTGCGCGGTACCGCGCCAATCCAGGCGTCGATCTTGTCCGGGTTCTTCCACATCGCGCCGGGGATGATCTCATCGGACGCCGCGTAATCCGCTTCGCGCCGCACGTCGAACACCAGTGTCGCGTCGGGATCGAGCTTGGCGGGGCGGATGGTGCGCGCCAAGGACTCGCATTTTTCGGATGGCGTGCCGCAGCCGCAGCGCTTCATCGGTTGGGTCGTGGGTTCCATGATCTTGTCCCTCACATCGAGAATGAATAAGCCAGGCCTAGCAAGGCGCACACGCCGATGACCTTCATGACGTCTGCCTTGTACTTCCAAAGTCCGATGAAGGCGGCAATCGCGACGATGAACGCGAACCATTCGAAGTCACCGGCGAAGGGCGCGGTTGCGCTGCCCTGCGGCCAGAAGGTGTGCCACGCAAAGAATACTGCAAGATTGAGGACCACGCCGACGACCGCCGCGGTGATGCCGGTGAGCGGTGCGGTGTATTTGAGCTCACCGCGGGTGGCCTCGACGAGCGGTGCGCCGGCCAGGATGAAAAAGAACGAGGGCAGGAAGGTGAAGAAGGTCGCCACTGTTGCGCCGGCCAAACCTGCGGCGAGCGGATTGCCGAATGCCTCCTTGGCGACACCCCCCAGATAGCCGACCCACGTGACGACCATGATCAGCGGTCCCGGTGTGGTCTCACCGAGCGCCAAACCGTCGATCATCTGCGGTCCGGTCAGCCAGCCGAAATGCTCGACCGCGCCCTGATAGACGTAGGGCAGCACGGCGTAGGCGCCGCCAATGGTGAGAAAGGCGGCGCGGGTGAAGAAATCGCCCATGTGGAAGAGGGCGGGCAGGCCGCGGAGGGCCGCCATCGCGCTCACCCAGATCAGCACGAACACGGTCGTGGTCGCAGCGAGCTTGCCCCACGAAAATCGCGCGTGCGCGGGCGGTGGCGTGTCGTCGTCGATCAGCGCAGGACCCTGTGCCCTGTGGACAGCGCCGTGCCCGCCGCTTGCCTTGAAGTTGTGTGGCATGAACTTGCCGCCCAGCGCGCCGAGGATCCCCGCCGCCAGCACAATCCATGGGAAGCCGATGTCGAACACAAAAATGCCGATGAAGGCGAGGGCCGCCATGCTCCACAGCACCCCGTTCTTCAGCGCGCGCGACCCGATGCGCCAGGCCGCGAACAGCACGATCGCGACCACCGCCGGCTTGATTCCGTAGAAAATCCCCTGGACCAGCGGTACGTCGCCGAAGGCCAGATACAGCGCCGCGAGCCCGGCCAGTAGCAGGAAGCCGGGCAGGAAGAACAGCACGCCCGCGAGGATGCCGCCCTTCACCCCGTGCAGCAGCCAGTTGATGTAGATCGCCAGTTGGGTCGCCTCGGGGCCCGGCAGCAGCATGCAGTAGTTGAGCGCGTGCAGGTAGCGGTGCTCGGAAATCCAGCGGCGTTTTTCGACCAATTCGTGGTGCATCATCGCGATCTGCCCGGCGGGGCCACCGAAACTGATGAAGCCCAGCTTGAGCCAGTACTTGAAGGATTCGCCGAGAGTGACGGGCGCAGGGGGCGAGGTCGGTGCGGTGTCCAAGATTCATGCTCCAAACGAGAGTGGATGAGACCAGGCTTGGACGGGACACCGTCTTGTGGGCGTAGCCCAGGCGCCGGGGGCTGGCGCCCCGACGGCATTGATTCTAACTCCGGCCGCGTGCCGTGGCGAGGATGCCGGGGCCTCGCGCCTTGCGCCGCCCGCAACAAGCGCTTTGCTCCGTGCTCGCCCCGGCGAGAACGCCGCAGATGCGCGTCATGCTCGGGGACCCGCTGCGCTTGGCTTGTCGTTCCCACGGTGGTGCGTTCGGGGGTCGGTCCATTCACATTAACTTATTGTTCCCATAAAAATTTAAGACTGTTTTGTATGGATCGGCGACTCTAGCATTGTGCCTGTCATCCCGTGGCACCGGGGCATTGATACGCCCGTATCGCCCTTTAGGCCCCGGCTCCACGTGATAAGAAGTTGATGTGTTGTCATGGTCTTTGTCGGGCGGCCACTTATGGGTTGGCCCCACCGTGTGCAGCGCAGCGCCGCGGCCATTTGCAGCACCTTCGGGCTGCTCGATAAAGACGGCGCTTAACCAGGGGGAACTGACGCGGTGGACAAACTCACGGTTCTGCTTCCGGCCACGCCTTTGCTTTCGGCCCTGTTGATCGCGCTGCTGGCCCACCGGTCGCGGCGCAGCATCGCGCGCCTGAGCGTCGGCTTCGCCGTGCTCGCCTTTCTGCTCGCCGCCGCCTCGCTCGCGCTCTATCTCGCCGATGCTCAGCCGCGCTGGATGGCCCTCGACCAAGGCTGGGGCAGCCTGATCGTCGATCCGCTGACGAGCGTGATGTCCCTGATGGTCGCGGGCATCAGTCTGGTCGTGCACGTCTATTCGGTGCGCTACATGGCTGAGGAACCCGGCTACGCGCGCTTCTATATCCTGCTCGACCTGATGGCCGCGGCCATCCTGCTGATGGTGGCCGCCGGCGATCTCGTCACCCTGCTCGTCGCGTGGCACCTGATCGGGGTGCTGCTCTACTTCCTGCTCGCCCACGACGCGACGCGGCCCGCTGCGCAGCGCTATGCCTTCTGGTCGTTCTTCACCTATCGCCTCGGCGACCTGCCGCTCATCCTCGCTGCGGTCCTTCTCTACCAGGCCTACGGCACGACCTCGCTGCCGGTGTTGTTCGAGCGGATCGCCTCCGATCCCGGCGCACATCAGATCCTCGGCCTGCCGCTGACGACGGTGGTCGCATCCCTCGTCGCGCTCGCCGCCTTCGCGCGCTCGGCGCAGTTTCCGCTGCATACCTGGCTGCCTTACACCATGGAGGGGCCGACGCCGGTTTCGGCGCTGATGCACGCCGGTATCGTCAACGCCGGCGGCTTCATCCTCAACCGCTTCGCTCCGGTGTTCGTCCACGCCGGCGAAGTGCTGCACCTGGTGTTCGTGGTCGGCCTCGTCACAGCGATTCTTGGCTCGGTACTCATGCTGATGCAGAACGACATCAAGAAGTCGCTCGGCTATTCGACCATGGGGCAGA
>CBJMYK010000050.1:0-8936 GCA_966433795.1 uncultured Thiobacillus sp.
GGCGGCCCGACGCGGCGATCGCCGTACCCGACCACAACGTTCCGACGACCGACCGCTCGCAGGGCATCGCCGATCCGGTGTCGCGCCTGCAGGTCGAAACGCTCGACGCCAACTGCGCCGAATTCGGCATCACCGAGTTCAGGATGGACGACGTCCGCCAAGGCATCGTCCACGTGATCGGCCCCGAGGAAGGACTGACCCTGCCCGGCATGACCGTGGTGTGCGGCGATTCCCACACCTCCACCCATGGCGCGTTCGGGGCACTCGCCTTCGGCATCGGCACTTCCGAGGTCGAGCACGTGCTCGCCACGCAATGCCTGTGGCAGAAACCGTCGAAGACCATGCTGGTGACAGTCGAGGGCGCGCTGGGCAAGGGCGTGACGGCCAAGGACATCGCGCTCGCGATCATCGGTGAAATCGGCACCGCCGGCGGCACCGGGTACGCGATCGAGTTCGGGGGCGCGGCGATCCGTGCGCTGACGATGGAAGGCCGCATGACCCTCTGCAACATGGCGATCGAAGCCGGTGCCCGCGCCGGCATGGTCGCCGTCGACCAGACGACGATCGACTATGTGAAGGGCCGGCCCTATGCCCCGAAAGGCGACGCCTGGGACAAGGCCGTGGCCTGGTGGGACAGCTTGCACTCGGATGCCGACGCGCAATTCGACCGCGTGGTCGAACTCGATGCCGCGACGATCGCGCCGCAGGTGACCTGGGGCACCTCGCCCGAGATGGTGACGACGATTGGCGCGACCGTGCCCGATCCCGGCGATGCACCAAGCGAAGTCAAGCGCCAGGACTGGACGCGCGCGCTCGAGTACATGGGGCTAGCGGCCGGCACGCCGATCGCCGCGATTCCGCTCGACAAGGTCTTCATCGGCTCCTGCACCAATTCGCGGATCGAAGACCTGCGCGAAGCCGCCGCGGTGGCGAGAGGCCGCAAGGTCGCCGCGAACGTCAAGCTCGCGATGGTCGTGCCGGGCTCGGGACTGGTCAAGCGGCAGGCGGAAGCCGAGGGCCTCGACAAAGTCTTTATTGACGCCGGGTTCGAGTGGCGCGAGCCGGGCTGCTCGATGTGTCTGGCGATGAACGCCGACCGCCTTGAGCCGGGCGAGCGGTGTGCGTCGACGTCCAACCGCAACTTCGAAGGCCGGCAGGGGCAGGGCGGACGCACCCATCTCGTGAGTCCCGCAATGGCCGCTGCCGCCGCCTGCGCCGGACACTTCGTCGACGTACGCGATTTTTGAGGAGGACCCTATGAAGAAACCGTTGATCGCCGTTTTGGCCGCCGCCGCACTGATTCTGGGGGGCTGCAACACCATGGAAGGTTTCGGCCAGGACGTTCAAAAAGCGGGCAGCGCAATCGAAAAGGCCGGCAGCAAGGCCGGAAATTAGCCATGCGCCCGTTCACGACACTCGATGGGCTGGTGGTGCCGCTCGACCGCGCTAATGTCGACACCGACGCCATCATCCCCAAGCAATTCCTGAAGTCGATCAAGCGCGCCGGCTTCGGTCCCAACCTGTTCGACGAATGGCGTTACCTCGATCACGGCGAGCCGGGGATGGACCCGTCCACGCGGCAGCCGAACCCCGAGTTCGTGCTCAACTTTCCGCGCTACAAGGGAGCGTCGGTGCTGCTCGCGCGGGACAACTTTGGCTGCGGATCGAGCCGCGAACACGCGCCGTGGGCGCTGGAAGACTATGGCATCCGCGCGATCATCGCGCCGTCCTTCGCCGACATTTTCTATAACAACTGCTTCAAGAACGGCATCCTGCCGATCGTGCTCGACGCCGCCGTGGTCGATCGCCTGTTCCGCGAATGCGAGGCAGACGAGGGCTACCGCCTCAAGGTCGATCTCGAGAAGCAGACCGTCACCACGCCCGGCGGCGAGGTGCTCGCTTTCGAGGTCGACGGCGGACGCAAGCATCGCCTGCTCAACGGTCTCGACGACATCGGCCTGACCCTGTTGCAGGCCGACAAGATCAAGGCATATGAAGAACGGCGCAAGCAGGAAGCGCCGTGGTTATTTGGTGGGTCACAACGATGAAAATTGCAGTCTTGCCGGGCGATGGCATCGGCCCGGAAATCGTCGCGCAGGCGGTCAAGGTTCTGGATGCGCTGAAGGCTGAAGGCGCCAAGATCGAGATGGAAACCGCGCCCATCGGCGGCGCCGGCTATGACGCGTCCGGCGACCCGCTGCCCGACGCGACGCTGAAACTCGCGCGCGAGGCCGATGCCGTGCTGCTCGGCGCGGTCGGCGGCCCACAGTACGACACGCTCGACCGCCCCTTGCGCCCCGAGCGCGGCCTGCTGCGTATCCGCAAGGAACTGAATCTCTTTGCCAACCTGCGCCCGGCGCTGCTGTATCCCGAGCTGGCGGGCGCCTCGTCGCTTAAGCCCGATGTGGTCTCCGGCCTCGATCTCATGATCGTGCGCGAACTCACCGGTGACGTTTATTTCGGTCAGCCGCGCGGCATCGAAGTGAGGAATGGCGAGCGCGTCGGCTTCAACACCATGCTGTATTCCGAGTCGGAAGTGCGCCGGGTCGCCCACGTCGCCTTCGGTATCGCGATGAAGCGCGGCAAGAAGCTGTGCTCGGTCGAAAAGGCCAACGTGCTTGAATGCTCGGAACTGTGGAAGGAAGTGATGATCGAGGTGGCCAAGGATTACCCCGAGGTCGCGCTCTCGCACATGTACGTCGACAACGCGGCGATGCAACTCATCCGCGCGCCGAAGCAGTTCGACACCATCGTCACCGGCAACATATTCGGCGACATTCTCTCCGACGCGGCGTCGATGCTGTCGGGTTCGATCGGCATGCTGCCGTCTGCATCGCTGGACGAGCACAACAAGGGCATGTACGAGCCGATCCACGGTTCCGCGCCCGACATCGCGGGCAAGAACATGGCGAATCCGCTGGCGACCATCCTCTCGGTCGCGATGATGTACCGCTACACCTTTGCCGATCTGACGACCGCCGACCGCATCGAGAACGCCGTCAAGAATGTGATCGCGCAGGGTCTGCGCACCGGCGACATCTGGACCGCGGGAACGCAGAAGGTGTCCTGCAGCGAGATGGGCGACGCAGTCGTGAAGGCCCTGTGATTTTTGTCGCGCAGGCGTGACGATGCGCGAACGGATTTTCTGGAGAAGAACATGATGAAAGTTGGACTGATCGGCTGGCGCGGCATGGTGGGTTCGGTGCTGATGGGGCGCATGCGCGAAGAGCGCGATTTCGACCACATCGACCCGGTGTTCTTTACCACGTCGAACCCGGGCGGCAAGGGCCCCGACATCGGCCGCGAGGTGCCGCCGCTAAAGGACGCCAACAGCATCGACGAGCTGAAGGCCTGCGACACCATCATCACCTGCCAGGGCGGCGACTACACCAAGGAAATCTATCCGAAGCTGCGCGCGGCCGGCTGGAACGGCTACTGGATCGACGCGGCGTCGACGTTGAGGATGAAGGACGACGCCATCATCATCCTCGACCCGGTCAACAAGAACGTCATCACCGATGGCATCGCCAGCGGCGTCAAGACCTACGTCGGCGGCAACTGCACGGTCTCGCTGATGCTGATGGCGATGGGCGGGCTGTTCGACGCGGGGCTGGTCGAGTGGGTGTCGCCGATGACCTACCAGGCCGCCTCCGGCGCCGGCGCGCGCAACATGCGCGAGCTGATTTCGCAGATGGGCGCGGTGCATGCCGAGGTAATGGACCTGATCGCCGACCCGGCCTCGGCCATTCTCGAAATCGACCGCAAGGTCGCCGATTTCATCCGTTCCGATCGCTATCCGGTCGACGCCTGGCCGGTGCCGCTCGCCGGCAACCTGATCCCGTGGATCGACGTCGCGCTCGAATCGGGCCAGTCGAAGGAGGAGTGGAAGGCGCAGGTCGAAGCCAACAAGATCATGCGCCGCAGCGACAAGCCGATTCCGATCGACGGCCTGTGCGTGCGCGTCGGTGCGATGCGCTGCCACTCGCAGGCGCTCACGATCAAACTCACCAAGGACGTCCCGCTCGACGAGATTCACGGCCTGATCGCCGCACACAACCAGTGGGTGAAGGTGGTGCCGAACGATCGCGAGATCACGATGCGCGAACTGACCCCCGCGGCCGTGACCGGCACGCTGACCGTCCCGATCGGGCGCATGCGCAAGCTCAACATGGGCCCGCAATACCTCACGGCGTTCACGGTCGGCGACCAGTTGCTCTGGGGTGCGGCCGAGCCGCTGCGGCGTATGCTGCGTATCCTGCTGGAAGCCCGCTAGTCGCCAGCTTCGGCCTTGTCGCCCGCGCCACGGCGCCGCCTGTGCTAAAGATTGCGCCTGACGAGCCGTCAATGATGGCGTCAAGGATTCAACAGCCCCGCCGAGCGGGGTGAACAGGAGAAACGGATGAAATTGAAGCGCTTCACCACCCAGCTGGCTGCCGCCGGGCTTATCGCCCTGCCGTTGATGGCGCACGCCGCCGGGTTGGGCAAGCTCTCGGTCACCTCGGCGCTGGGCCAGCCTTTGGCGGCCGAAATCGAGCTGTTCGCTGCCGACAAGGCTGAGCTCGACAGCATCTCCGCCACCCTTGCATCGGACCAGGCATTTCGCGATGCGCGCGTCGAATTCTCGCCGGTGTTGTCTTCGCTGCGTTTCTCGGTCGAGAAAAAACCCGGCGGCAAGGCGGTGCTGAAAGTCACCTCGAGTCGCCCGGTCAACGATCCCTTCATCGATATGCTGGTGGAGCTCAACTGGGCTTCGGGGCGGCTGGTACGGGAATACACCATGCTGCTCGATCCGCCGGGCATGGCGAACACGCAGACCGTCGCACCGGTCGCCGTAGCGCCGGCCCAGGCACCTGCACCCTCCCAGGCGCCTGCACCCTCTCAGGCCCCGGCGCCCGCTGCCTCGGCTCCAGCTGCGCCGGCCGTGGCCAAGCCGGCCGCGCAAGCGCCCGCCGCGCCCGCCCCGAAAACGCCGCCAGTCGCCGGAAAGCCGGCCGCGCCCGCGCCGCAGGCGACACCGAGTCGCGTGACGGTGAAGCGGGGCGACACCCTGATCGGCATCGCCCAACGCGTGCGCCCAGACAGCGTGAGTCTGGAACAGACCCTGGTCGGCCTCTATCGCGAGAACGCCCAGGCTTTCGTCGGCAACATGAACCGTTTGAAAGCGGGCAAGACCCTCTCGGTGCCCGCGACGGAAACCGTGGCTGCGATTCCGCAGAAGGAAGCCGTGCGCGAACTCAAGCTGCAGGCCGATGATTGGCACGCCTACCGGCAACGGCTCGCAGCCACCGTAAGCGAAACGCCTGCGGCGAAAGCGGCAGGCCAAACGAGCAGCGGCAAGGTGACGCCCAAGGTCGAAGACAAGGCGGCCGCCGCAGCCTCAGCGCAGAAAGACGTGCTGAAGCTGTCCAAGGTCGCACCGCCTGCCACGGCGGCGAACAAGGATGAAACCCGGGCGTTGCAGGAGAAACTCCGTGCCCAGGAAGAAGACGCGATCGCGCGTCAGAAGGCGCTTGCAGAGTCCGACCAGCGCGTTGCGCTGCTGGAAAAGCAGATCCAGGACATGCAGAAGCTGGTCGAGATGAAAGAGCAGGCGCAGACCCCCGCCCCCGCAGAGGCAGAGCCGCCTTCCACGGAGCAGCCGCGTCCTGCGCCGCCCGCTCCGGCAGTGCAGCCGACGCCCGCGGCGCCCGTCGTCGCGGCCCCGCCCGCTACCCCTGCGGCGGCCGAAAACTGGTTCGAACCGCTGCTCGCCAACCCGCTTTATTGGGGCGGTGGCCTGGCTGCCCTCGGCCTCGGCGGCATCCTGTGGTGGATGATGGCAGGCGGACGGCGCCGCAAGACCGGCACGACAGGGCTCGAGGACAGCCTCATCACCGGCGGCGACGTTCGGCCCAACACCGTGATGGGTGCGGCCGCGGGCGGCAGCGTCAATACCGGCGACACGTCCTTCCTCACCGACTTCAGCCAGGCCGGGCTCGGCACCATCGACACCCACGACGTCGACCCGATCGCCGAAGCCGAGGTCTACATGGCCTACGGGCGTGACGCCCAGGCCGAGGAAATCCTCAAGGAAGCGATCAGCAAGAACCCCGATCGCCACGAGGTCCGGGTGAAGCTGCTCGAAATCTACGCGGCGCGGCGTAATACCGCCGCGTTCGAATCGGTGGCCGGCGAACTCTATGCGGCGCTCGGCAGCAAACCCAGTCCCTTGTGGGACAAGGCGTGCGAGATGGGGCGCGGCATCGACCCGACCAATCCCTTGTACGGCGGAGTCCAGTCGAGTGTGGCGCCCGCGATCGCTGCGGCCACTGTCGCGGCGACGCCCGCTGTCACCGGCGGCGCGGTAAGTTTTGACGCCGACCGTGCCGAGACCGACGCCGGCACCGTACCCGCGGCCGAGGCACCCCAGCCGCATGTCGCCGACGCGGAGATCACGCCGGTCCGGGAAGCCGAAACGGCAGCCGAGAGCGCGATGCTGGATTTCGAGTCCGCCGGACAGACACCGACGTTCGAGCGCCGTGCAGAGCCGGCTGCCGCCGCCAGCGCGCCCGCACCCACGGACGCCACCGTGAGCGAGACGAGCGACGCGCTGCTGAACCTCGAGGGCTTCAGCTTCGACCTCCCGGATCTCGATCTGTCGGCCTCGGCGGACGACACGCTCAAACTCGACCTCGGTCTCGAAGACGACAACGGGCCGGACAGCAAATTCGACTTCAGTGGTCTCGATCTCGACCTCGGCGACGGCGGTGGCAACGACGTCGAACTCGACGAAGTGGGCACCAAGCTCGACCTCGCGCGTGCCTATGTGGAAATGGGCGACAAGGAAGGGGCGCGGGAGATCCTCAACGAAGTGGTGGCTGAAGGCAACGACAATCAGAAGGCCGACGCGAAAGGCATGCTGGGCGCGCTTGGCTAAGTCCTTTCATCCGGTCGCCCGCATCTTGCTGTGGTGCGGGTGGGCGGTCGCGGTGGAACACGCCGTACCGTCCATACTGGCTCTCATGGCCGTCGCGACAGCGACGGCCTTTCTGTTTGCACCGGTCAGGGCGCAGGCGTTGCGGCTGCTGCGCCGCACCCGTTGGTTGCTCGTCATCTTGCTGCTGATGTACGCCTACGTCACGCCGGGCCCCGCGCTGTGGCCGAGCCTCGAATGGGCGAGTCCGAGTTTGAGCGGGCTGCAGCAGGGCGCGCTGCGGGCGGGGCGTCTGCTATTGCTGCTGGGCGGGCTCGCCTTGCTGTCGGCCTACACTTCGCGCTCGCGTCTCGTTTATGGGCTGTACGCCTTGGCCAAGCCGCTGAGCTGGTTCGGCTTCGATCGGCGGGCGTTCGCAGTGCGCCTCGGCCTGACACTCGACTACGTCGAACACGCCCCCAAGACGGCGCGCTGGCTCGACGCCTTGCGCGCGCCCCTGTCGGACGATCCGACCCCGACGACCTATGCGCTCGAATGCGAGCGCTGGCAAAGGCGCGACAGCGCCGTCATACTCGCGGGCGTGCTGCTTGTGGGGATGGTGCTGGCCTGAGGCCGAATGGATATGCGTATAGCCGTGGGTCTGGAATATCGCGGGGTCGGCTTTTGCGGTTGGCAGTCGCAGCCCCAGGGCTGCGGCATACAGGACGCATTGGAAGAGGCGGTGTCGACGATCGCCGGTGAGACGACCGCCGTCATCGCGGCCGGCCGCACCGATACCGGCGTGCATGCGGCCCTGCAGGTCGCGCACTTCGATACGGCGGCCGACCGCCCGCTCACCGCGTGGGTGCGCGGCGTGAACAGCCATCTGCCAGGCGGCGTCGCCGTGTTGTGGGCGCGCGAAGTCGGCACCGAATTCCATGCGCGTTTTGCCGCCGTCGAGCGCGGTTATCGCTACGTGCTGTTGAACCATCCGGTGCGTCCCGGCCTCAACGCGGGACTGATCGGCTGGCACCACCGGCCACTCGACGTCGGCCTCATGAATCGCGCCGCGTCGCAACTGCTCGGTCGCCAGGATTTTTCGGCGTTCCGCGCCGCCGAGTGCCAAGCCAGGTCGCCGATCAAGGAGTTGCGCCGGGCGCACATCGAGCGGCGCGGCGATTACCTGTTGTGCGATTTCCGGGCCGACGGCTTCCTGCACCACATGGTGCGTAATCTGATGGGCTGTCTGGTCCAGATCGGGGCGGGCAGTCGGCCGCCGCAGTGGCTGCATGAGGTGCTGACCGGGCGCGACCGCACGCGCGCCGCGCCGACCTTCGACGCAGCCGGCTTGTACCTCACGCACATCCGGTATCCTGCGCACTTCGCCTTGCCGGAAAGCTCCGAACGATGGCTGTTCGCGTAAAAATCTGCGGCATCACCCGCGCCGAGGACCTCCATGCGGCCTGCGACGCGGGCGCGGATGCGCTCGGCTTCGTTTTCTACGAGAAAAGCCCGCGCCATCTGTCGCTGGACGCCGCCGCCGCGCTGGTGCGCGAAGTCCCGCCTTTCGTCCAGAGCGTGGGTCTTTTCGTCGACGCCGACCCGGCCTTCGTCGAGTTGGTGCTACGCGCCGTGCCGCTCGACCTGCTGCAGTTTCACGGCGACGAGACGCCCGCCGAGTGCGCGCGTCATGGCCGGCCCTGGATCAAGGCCGTGCGCGTCAATGCGGACACGGATTTGCTAAAATGCGCCGCCGACTTCGAGGCCGCGAGGGGTTTGTTGCTCGACGCATACGTTCCGGGTATCCCGGGCGGTACCGGCGCGCGCTTCGACTGGCGGCTGATTCCACCCGATCTGCCGAAGCGCATCATCCTGTCCGGGGGGCTCACGCCCCACAATGTTGCCGAAGCGGTGCAGCGTGTGCGCCCTTGGGCGGTCGACGTGTCGTCGGGCGTCGAAGCGGCGAAAGGCATCAAGGACGCGCACAAAATTGCGCGATTCATCTCACAGGCGAAAGCATCATGAAGCTGACTGACCTTCCCGA
>CBJMYK010000051.1:0-8931 GCA_966433795.1 uncultured Thiobacillus sp.
CACCACCGACATCGAGGAATCGGTGGCCTTCGGCCAGATCCAGTTCATCGCCGTGGGTACGCCGCCCGACGAGGATGGCTCGGCCGACCTGCAGTACGTCGTCGCCGCCGCGCGCAACATCGGCCGTCACATGAGCGACTACAAGCTGGTCGTCGACAAGTCGACCGTGCCCGTGGGCACTGCCGATAAGGTCAGGGCGGCACTGGCCGAGGAACTGGCGAAGCGCGGCGCGGCGATCGAATTCAACGTCGCCTCCAACCCCGAATTCCTGAAGGAAGGCGCGGCGGTCGAGGATTTCATGAAGCCCGACCGCATCGTGATCGGCACCGACAGCGAGCGCGCGACCCAGATGCTGCGCCAGTTGTACGCGCCGTTCCAGCGCAACCGCGAGCGCCTGCGCGTAATGGACGTGAAGAGCGCCGAACTCACGAAATACGCCGCCAACGCGATGCTGGCGACGCGCATTTCCTTCATGAACGAGTTGGCGGTGCTGGCGGAAAAACTCGGTGCGGACATCGAGCAGGTGCGTCACGGCATCGGCTCGGATCCACGCATCGGCTACGACTTTCTGTATGCCGGTTGCGGCTATGGCGGCTCGTGCTTTCCCAAGGACGTGCAGGCACTACGCCGGACCGGGCAGGAGAACGGCATCCGCTTGCGCGTACTCGATGCGGTCGAAGAGGCGAACGACGCGCAGAAACATATTCTCGTGAACAAGCTCACCACGCGTTTTGGCAAGGACTTGCGCGGCAAGCGCTTCGCGATGTGGGGCCTCGCGTTCAAGCCGAACACCGACGACATGCGCGAGGCGCCGA
Organism: uncultured Thiobacillus sp.; assembly: GCA_966433795.1. Classification (GTDB taxonomy): domain Bacteria; phylum Pseudomonadota; class Gammaproteobacteria; order Burkholderiales; family Thiobacillaceae; genus Thiobacillus. Next base: position 816 of record CBJMYK010000051.1, read on the forward strand.
GCCGCACGATGCTCGAGGCGCTGTGGACGATGGGCGCCAGCGTCTCCGCCTACGACCCCGCCGCGATGGACGAAACGCGCCGCATCTACGGCGAGCGCGCCGACCTGCAGCTCGTCGACAGCCCGATGGACGCCTTGAAGGGCGCCGACGCGCTCCTCGTCGTGACCGAATGGAAGGTGTTCCGCAGCCCCAACTTCGACACGGTGAAATCGTTGCTGAAAGCGCCCTTGATCTTCGACGGGCGCAACCTGTACGAGCCGCGGGCAATGCGCGAAATGGGCTTCGACTATTTCCCGATCGGGCGCCCGTAATGCCTTTGCGCGACGCGATCGGTCGTGCCCGCATACTCGTCGCGGGTGACGTGATGCTCGACCGCTACTGGTTCGGCGAGGTTTCGCGCATTTCGCCCGAAGCGCCGGTGCCGGTCGTGCACGTGACGCGCAACGAGGATCGCATCGGCGGCGCGGGCAACGTCGCGCGCAACGCCGCCGCACTCGGCGCGCAGGTGACGCTGCTGTCGGTGGCGGGCCGCGACGAAGCGGGATTGGCCTTGCGCAGCCTGCTCGAAGCCGAGCCGTTCGCGGTGCAGTTGCACGAGGATCCAGCCTATTCCACGATCACCAAGCTGCGTGTCATCGGCCGCCAGCAGCAGCTTCTGCGCGTCGACTTCGAGACTCAGCCCGGTCACGAGGTGCTTGCCGCGAAGCTCGAAGCCTATGCGCAGCTGCTCGCCGAATGCGACGTGGTGATCCTCTCCGACTATGGCAAGGGTGGGCTTACCCACGTCAGTCGCATGATCGAACTGGCGCGCGCCGCCCAGAAGCCTGTCCTGGTCGATCCCAAAGGCGACGACTGGGCACGCTACGCCGGCGCGACGCTTGTCACGCCGAACCGTAGCGAATTCCGCGACGTCGCCGGCAGTTGGAAGTCCGAGAGCGAGCTGGCGGACAAAGCCGCGGCGGTTCGTCGGAAATTCGGGTTCGATGCATTGCTCGTGACGCGCAGCGAGGAAGGCATGAGCCTGTTCGATGCGGCCGGCGCGCATCATGAAGCGACGCGCGCGCAGGAAGTATTCGACGTCTCCGGAGCGGGCGATACTGTCATCGCAGCGTTGGCAGTCGGCCTGGCGGCTGGCGCGAGCAGCGTCGAGGCCGTGCGGCTCGCGAACCGCGCGGCGGGCATCGTCGTCGGCAAGTTCGGAACCGCCGTCGCCTCGGCGGACGAGGTTTTTGGAAACAGCTTATCGGGGGGACAGCCATGAGCCAGTACACCGTGGTCACCGGCGCCGCCGGATTCATCGGCGCCAACATCGTCAAGGCGCTCAACGAGCGCGGCGAGACCAACATCATCGCGGTCGACAATCTCACCAAGGCCGACAAGTTCAGGAACTTGACCGACTGCGAGATCGCCGACTACCTCGACAAGACGGAATTCCTCGATCTGGTCGAAGAAGGCGTGCTCGACGGCAGCGTCGCGGCGATCTTTCACGAGGGCGCCTGCTCCGACACGATGGAGACCGACGGGCGCTACATGATGGATAACAACTACCGTTATTCGGGCGCGCTGCTCAAATTCTGCCAGGACGAAGGCGCGCAGTTCCTCTATGCCTCGTCGGCGAGTGTCTACGGCAGCGGGCGCGTTTTTTCCGAGTCGCGCGAGTGCGAATCGCCGCTCAATGTCTACGGCTACTCGAAGTTCCTGTTCGACCAGAGCGTGCGCCGCCTGTGGGCCGAACGCACTGCGCAGATCGCCGGCTTTCGCTACTTCAACGTCTACGGGCCGCGCGAGCAGCACAAGGGCCGCATGGCCTCGGTCGCCTTCCACTTCTTCAACCAGTACCGCGCCGAAGGACGGGTGAAGCTCTTCGAAGGGAACGACGGCTATCCGAACGGCGAGCAGCGCCGTGACTTCGTTTCGGTCGAGGACGTGGTGCGGGTCAACATGTGGTTCCTCGATAATCCGGACGTGTCGGGGATTTTCAACGTTGGAACCGGACGCTGCCAGAGCTTCAACGACGTCGCGGTCGCGGCGGTCAACGCCTGCCGCGCGGCGGAGGGCCAGGCTGCATTGACGCTCGACGAAATGCAGGCCCAGGGGATCATCGACTACGTCACCTTCCCGGAGGCCCTCAAGGGCAAGTACCAGAGCTATACCGAGGCCGACACTGCGGCGCTGCGGCGCGCCGGGTACGATGCGCCGTTCTATACCGTGGAAGAGGGAACCGCGCGCTATATCGAGCGCTTGTTGCTGGCATGAGCACTTATAAGACGATCGAGGATACGGTTGGCAACACCCCGCTGGTGCGCCTGAAGCGCATGCCCGGCGCGACGTCGAACACCGTTCTGGTCAAGCTCGAAGGCAACAACCCGGCCGGTTCGGTGAAGGACCGTCCCGCGCTGTCGATGATCGAGCAGGCCGAGGCGCGCGGCGAGATCAAGCCGGGCGACACGCTGATCGAGGCGACCAGCGGCAATACGGGCATCGCACTCGCGATGGCGGCGGCGATGCGCGGCTACAAGATGGTGCTCATCATGCCCGAGCACCTGTCGATCGAGCGGCGCCAGACCATGCGTGCCTTCGGCGCCGAACTGCAGCTCGTCAGCAAGGAGGCCGGCATGGAGGGCGCGCGCGATCTCGCCGTGGCGATGGAAAAGCAGGGGATCGGCAAGGTTCTCGATCAGTTCGCCAATCCCGACAACCCGGCCGCGCACTACCGCAGCACCGGGCCGGAGATCTGGCGCGACACCGAAGGTCGGATCACCCATTTCGTGTCGAGCATGGGCACGACCGGCACGATCATGGGCTGCTCGCGCTATCTCAAGGAACAGAACCCCGCGATCCAGATCGTCGGCGTGCAACCGACCGAGGGCGCCCAGATCCCCGGCATCCGCAAGTGGCCGGCCGAATACGTGCCGAAGATCTGCGATCCCAGCCGCGTCGACCGCATGATCTACGTGAGCCAGCAGGACGCCGAGGAAACCACGCGCCGGCTCGCGCGCGAGGAAGGCATCTTCGCCGGCATCTCGTCCGGCGGCGCGTTGTGGGCGGCGCTGCAGCTGTCGAAGGAAGTCGAGAACGCGGTCATCGTCTCGATCGTCTGCGACCGCGGCGACCGGTACCTCTCGACCGGCGTGTTCCCCGCGTAAGCGGCGTCATGGCCAAAGCTAGAACCGTCTACACCTGTACCGAATGCGGCGGCAGCCTGCCCAAGTGGCAGGGGCAATGCCCGCACTGCAACGCCTGGAACACGCTCGTCGAGAGCGTCGCCGAGTCGGCCAAACCGCGCTTCGCTGCACTCGCCGCAACGAGCCAGGTGCAGCTGCTGCACGAGGTCGAAGGCTCGGAGGAAAGCCGCATCGCCACCGAGATCGGCGAACTCGACCGCGTTCTCGGTGGCGGCCTCGTTCCCGGCGGCGTCACGCTGATCGGCGGCGATCCCGGTATCGGCAAATCGACGCTGCTGCTGCAGGCGCTGGCCGGATTGTCGGAACGCATGGAAACGCTCTACGTCAGCGGCGAGGAATCGGCGCGTCAGGTGGCTCTACGCGCCCGCCGGCTCGCGCTGCCCGAGACCCGGCTGCCGGTGTTGCCGGAGATCCGGCTCGAGGCGATCCTGGCGCAGCTCGCAACGGCGAAACCCGAGGTCGCGGTGATCGATTCGATCCAGACCATTTATTCGGAAGCCCTGACATCGGCGCCGGGCTCGGTGGCGCAGGTGCGCGAGTGCGCCGCGCAGCTGACCCGGCACGCCAAGCAGACCGGCACCGCGATCATCCTGGTCGGCCACGTCACCAAGGAAGGCGCCATCGCCGGTCCGCGCGTGCTCGAACACATCGTCGACACCGTGCTCTACTTCGAGGGCGACACCGGGTCGAGTTTCCGGCTCGTGCGTGCGTTCAAGAACCGCTTTGGCGCGGTCAACGAGATCGGCGTGTTCGCGATGACCGAGAAGGGCCTGAAGGGCGTCTCCAACCCCTCGGCGATTTTCCTGTCGCGCCACGGCGAGCCGGTCCCGGGCTCGTGCGTGCTCGTGACGCAGGAGGGCACGCGTCCGCTGCTCGTCGAGATCCAAGCGCTCGTCGACTCGAGCCACGCGCCGAACCCGCGGCGCCTGAGCGTGGGGCTCGAGCAGAACCGTCTGGCGATGCTGCTTGCCGTCTTGCATCGTCACGCCGGAATCGCGTGTTTCGATCAGGACGTCTTCGTCAACGCCGTCGGTGGCGTGAAAATAAGCGAGCCTGCCGCCGACCTTGCCGTGCTCGCAGCGATCGTGTCGTCGCTGAGAAGCCAGCCGCTGCCCGACAAGCTCGTGATGTTCGGCGAAGTAGGCCTCGCCGGAGAAATCCGCCCGGTGCAGCGCGGCCAGGAACGCTTGAAGGAAGCGGCCAAGCTCGGCTTCACCCAGGCCATCGTTCCGGCGGCGAACCAGCCCAAGCAAAAAATAGCCGGTATGACCGTGAACGCGGTGCAACGCCTCGACGACGCGATCGACCTGTTCCGGGGGTAGGCGAACCCGTGGCACCGAAGTGCGTCCGTGCTACCGCGCTGGCTATACTTTGTGTGAGCGAACAGAACGCGATATGCAAGGAGGCCTTATGAACGTGCACACGAAGGTATTTCTGATGGCGGCGGCCTTGCTCGGCGGCGCTTCCGCGGCTTACGCCCAGGAACCCCCGCGGGCCGACCCGGTGCGGGCCGACCAGGCCGCCGAAGATGGGCCGTCCGCAGAGGAAGTCCGGCAAAAGCTCGGCAGCGCAGTCGGCGCGATCAAGAGCTACAGCGTCGAGAAGCGCGACGAGGCGGCGCAGAAAGCCAAGGCGGCGCTCGAGGCGCTCGACCAGCGCATGGACGTCCTGGAGCGGGACATCGACAGGAACTGGGAAAAGATGGACAGCGCGGCGCGAGTGCGCGCACGCCAGGCATTGAGCGCCCTGCAGGACGAGCGCGTGAAGGTGGCCGAGTGGTACGGCAGCCTCAAGAGCAGCACGGCGAGCGCCTGGGAGGAAACCCGCCAAGGGTTTGTGAAAGCATATCAATCGCTACAGCGTGACTGGGAAAACGCCGAGCGGCAACAAGGGGAAAGCGAGACCGCGAAGTAGCGCGCAATCCCCAGAAGCCGCTTTCTAGTCACTTGAAAAGATCGGCCCGAGGCCGCTCTTTTTCGGACGTCTCACGCGTGTCTCATCCCTTTCCGTCGCCGTGCTGCGGCCCGGTCGCCTGGCGGTCGACGTCGTTTGCCCCGGTGCCGCGCTTGAGCGATCCATGCTCGTCTGCGTACACCTTGGTGAACTCGGCGCCGAGCAGAAAGATCTGGGAGGCGTAATAGACCCAGGCCAGCAACACGACAAGCGAACCGGCCGCCGCGAACGACTCGGAGACCGCGCTCTTGCCAAGATAGAGTCCGATCAGCAGTTTTCCGAGCTCGAACAGGACCGCCGTGACCGCCGCGCCTATCCAGACGTCCCGCCAGGCGACGTCGGCGGAGGGCATCAGCTTGAAGATCATAGCGAAGAGCAAGGTCGTGATCGACACGGATATCAGCGTATTGAGGCTCTGAAGCACGAGTTCCCATCCGGGCATGAGCCCGCGGGTCCATTCCCCGAAGACCGCGACGGCGGTGCTGACGATGAGCGACACCATGAGCAGGAAGGCGAGGCCCAGGATCAGCCCGAAAGACAGCAGTCGCGCCCGAAGCAACGCCCATATGCCCGACGGTCTCTCCGACTTCGGCACCTTCCAGATGCGGTCGAGCGCCCGCTGCAGTTCGGCGAACACGGTCGTCGCGCCCAGAACGAGGACCCCGGCACTCACAAGGCCGGCGACCAGCCCCTGTTCCGTGTCGCTGGCACTGCGCACGAGGCGCTGGACCAGCACCGCGCCCTCGTGGCCGATCAGTCCGCCGACCTGCGCCACGATCTGACCCTGCACAGCCTCGCGACCGAACACCGCGCCTGCGACCGCGATCACGATGACCAACAGCGGCGCGAGCGAGAACGCGCTGTAGTAGGCGATGGCGGCGCCCATGCTCGGTGCGTAGTCGGCGCTGTAGGCGGAGGCCACCTTGCGGACAAGGGCGAACAGTTTGCGGGGACTCAGCATGGCGCACGCTTCCTCTGTTGCGGACGGGGATGTCCCGGACGGCGAGAGCTCTTTGTATAGCAAAGTGGCATCGGGGCGCCCGCTAAGCTTCGGCGCGGCCCGCCGGAGGTCAACTAGCTCTGCAGTGATAAAGATATTTTGGCGATATATCTTTATTAAGATATATTTCACATACATCTTCATTTGAAGATGGGACCAGGGCCTAAGCGACTCTCCTTCCTCGGAGGACGTCCGTGCAAGGGAGAGTGCACCGGCCCGAATTACGACAAACTTGACGAGAAAATTCTTATGAAAAAAATCATGCTTGGAAAACTTGCTGGCGCGTTGAGCGTATCCACCATCATTTTTGCCCTGCCAGCCGCTGCGGGGCAGCCAGGCAAGGGCTGGGATACGTTCCAGACTGGCGCGGGCGAGCCCGTCACGATACAGACGACCGCGGTCGGCGCTGTCGTGAACGGAGCGCCCGGAAAGGGCTGGGACACCTTCCAGACCGGCGCGGGTGAACCCATCATCGTTCGCCAGGCAAGCGCGGCGGGGGCGGCGTGGGCGAGTGCGATGCCCGGAAAAGGCTGGGACACGTACGGCACCGGCGCCGGTGAGCCGATCCCTGCCTTTGCTAGCAAGGCCAAGTAAGCGGCGGGGCTGTAAAACCTGCGATCCCCGGCGTTCCGTAGGGAGCGCCGGGGGCGCCGTGCAAATCCGTTTGCCGGCAGCAGCGTTTCGGTCGCCGCCCCCCTTATCGCCGGGCTAGAGCTGCATGACTGCGTGAGGGCTAGCCGCTAACTTAAAAGCTGCCCGTGTTCGCGCGTGTCATGGAACGCCACCTTGGGCCAGCGCTCCTGCGCGAGCGTGAGGTTCACACGGGTGTCGGCCAGATAGACCAGGTTGCCGTCGACGTCCTTCGCCAGTTTCAGCGAGTTGGCCTTGCTGAATTCGGCGAGGTGCTGAGCGTCCGGGCAGGTGACCCAGCGCGCGGTATAGATGCCGGCGTTTTCGAAGGTCGCGTCGACGCCGTACTCGGTCTTCAGGCGATGGGCGACGACTTCGAACTGCAGTTGCCCGACCGCGCCGATCAGAAGCGTGTTGTCGGCAAAAGGCTCGAACACCTGCACCGCGCCCTCCTCGCCGAGCTCCAGGAGTCCCTTGTTCAACTGCTTCGCGCGCAGCGGATCGCGCAGGCGTGGACGGCTGAACAGCTCCGGCGCGAAATAGGGGATGCCCTTGTACTGCAGCGCTTCGCCCTCGGTGAGCGTGTCGCCGATGTGCAGCTGGCCGTGGTTGTGGATGCCGATGATGTCGCCCGCCACCGCGTCTTCCATGCGGGTGCGCTCGTTGGCCATGAAGACCACCGCGTTGGCGATCTTCATGTCCTTGCCGGTGCGGCGGTGGCGCACCTTCATGTTGGGGCTGTAGCGTCCGGAGCAGACGCGGAAGAACGCGATGCGGTCGCGGTGCTGCGGGTCCATGTTGGCCTGGATCTTGAACACGAAGCCGCTGAATTTCGGCTCGGTCGGGTCGACCGTGCGCTCGACCGCCTCGCGCGGCTGCGGCGGCGGGGCCCATTCGGCCAAGGCGCGCAGCACTTCGCGCACGCCGAAGTTGTTGATCCCGGAGCCAAAAAATACCGGCGTCTGCTTGCCCTTGAGGAAGCCGTCAAGATCGAAGCTTGCCCCAGCCCCGCGAACCAGTTCGATTTCCGATAGCAGCGCGTCGGCTTCGAGCGGGAAGCGCTCCTTGAGCGCCGCGTCGCCCAAACCCTGCAAGGATTCGAAGGGCTGGTTCGCGTTTTCCTCGCCGGCCTTGAAGCGAAGGATTTCGTCGTTGATGAGGTGGTAGACGCCCTGGAAGCGCTTGCCCATGCCGATCGGCCAGGTGACCGGCGCGCAGTGGATCTTCAGGATCGACTCGATTTCGTCGAGCAGTTCGAGCGGCTCGCGCACCTCGCGGTCCATCTTGTTGATGAAGGTGATGATCGGCGTGTTGCGCGCGCGGCAGACCGCGAGCAGCCGCAGCGTCT
>CBJMYK010000052.1:0-8914 GCA_966433795.1 uncultured Thiobacillus sp.
CGGTGCTGGTCAGCTCTTCCATCGAGCTCGCGGTCTCTTCGAGGCTGGAGGCCTGTTGTTCGGTACGCGACGAGAGATCGAGGTTGCCGGCGGCGATTTGCGTGGAAGCCGTCGCGACCGTGTCGGTCCCGGTCCTGACCTGTGACACCACGGTGACCAGCTTGTCGTTCATGTCCTTCAGCGCCTGCATCAGCTGGCCGATCTCGTTCGTCGAATCGACGTCGATGCGGCGAGTCAGGTCTCCTTCTGCAACCGCGCGCGCGAGCACCACAGCGGTTCCGAGGGGACGCGTGACCGCCCGGATCAGCAGGAAGCCGAGCCAGGCCGACAGGGCGAGGCCGAACCCGGTCGCGGCAATCGCGAACGTGTGCGTAGTCGCGGTGCGTGCCTGCGCCGCCACATACTCCTGTTTGGCGCCCGCGAGCTGCAGTGCGACGAGGGCCCGGATGCCTTCGCCGACCGGCACGTAAAGCGGGCGAATCTTGTCGGCGACGATCAGCTTCGCGCCTTCGATGTCGTTGACGCGCAATGCGGCCAGCGCGGGCTTGAGTCCTTCCGCGACGAAACGCATGCGATCGGCCGCAAACTTCTCGGCCAGCGCGCGCTCCTCGGAAGTAAACGGGTGAGACGCATAGACCTTCCACGTCTCCGTGATCGCCGCTATGTTGTTTTCGACCGTGGCCGTCGAGTTCGCAATGACCTCCGGGGTCGGCGTCACCAGGGCGACCGCAATGGCCAGGCGGTTTTGCAACAGCCTGGCCTCGATCTCGCTCACCTGCCCGAGTGCCGTGGTGTGATTTTCGTACACTCGCTTCAGGCCTTGTTCGGTTTTGCTCATTCCGCCAAGCCCGATGAGCCCCATGGCGATGAGCATCACGCCCATCAGGCACAGGATCAACACCAGTCGCAGCTTTATCGTCAAATTCTTGAACACGCTTTGTCTCTCCCTGAGAAAATTATTTTTTTCTGTTAAAAGTTTTCTTTTGCGCTACTTATTTTTGTGCGTGCTTCCTGGTCGGGACGCCTCAGGCCGCCAGTTTGTCGATCAGCCCCATTTCCGGGCTCGACATGAGTTTGTCGATGTCGACCAGGATCAGCATGCGATCGTCGAGCGTGCCGAGTCCGATCAGGTAGTCGGTATCGAAAGTCGTCCCGATTTCAGGGGCGGGTTTGACCTGCTCGGGCGCCAGCGTCATGACGTCTGAAACGCTGTCGACCACCATGCCGACGACCCGACCGCCGATGTTGAGAATGATCACGACCGTGAACTGGTCGTAGCTCGGCTCGCCGAGGTTGAATTTGATGCGCATGTCGACGACCGGGACGATCGTTCCGCGCAGGTTGACGACGCCCTTGATGAAGGCCGGCGAATTGGCGATACGCGTAACCGGCTCGTAGCCGCGAATCTCCTGCACGCGCAGGATGTCGATGCCGTATTCCTCTCGGCCGAGCGTGAAGGCGAGATATTCGTTACCGTCGCCTTCCACTTCGGTGGTGGCGCTGGACGGAGTCTGCATGGGGGGTGTCATGGATTGCATCCTTTTGAAGATCAGGAATAAATGGGATCCGCGTTGAGCTGGTGACTGGAACGCAGCAGCGCGGAGACGTCGAGGATCAGCGAAACGCCGCCGTCGCCTAGGATGGTCGCGCCGGAAATGCCTGCCACCTTGCGGAAGTTCGACTCGAGGTTCTTGACCACGACCTGCTGCTGACCGACCAGGCTGTCGACGAGCAGCGCCGCTTTCTTGCCCTCGGATTCGAGGATGACGATGATGCCGCGCGCGGCGTCGTCGAAACGCGGCTCGATCGCGAAGATCTGGTAGAGCGGAATCAGTGGCAGATATTCTTCGCGCACCTTGACGACCTTGCCCTGGCCTGCGATTTCCTTCACGTCGGCGGCCGTCGGCTGCAAGGACTCGACGACGTAGCCAAGCGGCAGAATGTAGATCTCTTCGCCGACCTTCACCGACATGCCGTCGAGGATCGCGAGCGTGAGCGGCAACGAGATTGCGATCGTCGTGCCGGTTCCGGTCAGCGACTGGATCTCGACGTTGCCGCCCATGGCCGTGATGTTGCGCTTGACCACGTCCATCCCGACCCCGCGTCCGGAAACGTCGGTCACGACTTCGGCCGTCGAAAATCCCGGGGCGAAGATGAGCTGCCAGACTTCGCTGTCGGGCATGGCATCCGATACAGCGATGCCCTGCTGTTTCGCCTTGGCGAGAATCTTTTCACGATTGAGGCCGCCGCCGTCGTCGGTCACCTCGATGACGATGTTGCCGCCCTGGTGCGCCGCGGACAGCGTGAGCTTGCCGCTTTCGTTTTTGCCGTTGGCGCGCCGTTTCTCAGGCATCTCGATACCGTGGTCGACGCTGTTGCGCACGAGATGGGTCAGCGGATCGACGATGCGCTCGATCAAGCCCTTGTCGAGTTCGGTCGCGGCCCCGCGCGTGACGAACTCGACCTTCTTGCCGAGCTTGGCCGCGAGATCGCGCACCATGCGCGGGAAGCGCGAGAACACGTAGTCCATCGGCATCATGCGGATCGACATTACGGCTTCCTGCAGGTCACGCGTATTCCGTGCGAGCTGGCTCGCGCTATTGAGCAGGCGCTCGTGGACGATGGGATCGAGGGCGTTGATGCGCTGCTCGATCATTGCCTGAGTGATGACGAGTTCGCCGACGAGGTTGATCAGTTGGTCGACTTTTTCGACGCCCACGCGGATAGACGACGATTCGCTGCTGGCGCCCTCCTTGTCGGTGGAACGTCGGCCAGGGTTCTTGGCCTCGCCGGCCTCCGCGTTCGCCGGCGGCACCGCGGCAGGTGTCGGCGCCTGCGCCTCGGCCTTGGGCGGCTCGAAGATCCCGTAGCCCGGATCGGCGTCGCTCGTCGCCGAAGCGCTGGGAGCAGAACCGACCGGCGCAACCGGCGCGGCGCTGACGCCGCCGTGGGTGATCTTGAGGTCGTCCGGGTCGAGCACAAAGGAGCAGATCGCGACGATGCTGTCGACGCCTTCGCTGCTGACGAGCGTAAAGGCGACGCGCTTGTCGGCCAACGTTTCCTGCGTGATCGCGCCGAGCAGGCCGAGCTCCGTGGCCAGCGCGTCGACGTCGCGCTGAGGCACGTCGGGCAGCTCGATCCGGAAATGGAAATTACCGTCGGCATCGGCGACCGGGGCCGTCGCGGCGGCCGGCGCCTCGGTGGCGGCCGGCGGCGGCTCGACACCGGTCGCTTCCGCAACAACGCCTTGGGACAAGGCTTTGAGCCGCAGGCACACGGCGTCGACCGCCGACTGGTCGACACCGGCACCGTGGTGATGGCCGTCCATCTGCATCGCCAGAATGTCCTTGGCCACGAGGAAAGCGTCGACGTGGTCGCCCGTGAGCGCCATTTCGCCCTTGCGAATGCGGTCGAGCAGCGACTCGAGCATGTGGGTGACTTCGGTGATGTCGGTGAATCCGAACGTCGCGGCACCCCCCTTGATCGAGTGCGCGGCACGGAAGATCGCGTTGAGGTCTTCGCTGTCGGGGTCCGTCACGTCGAGAGCCAGGAGCAGCTTCTCCATTTCGGCGAGGAGCTCGTCCGCCTCGTCGAAAAAGACTTGGTAGAACTGGCTCATATCAATAGTCATGTGCGAACTCCGTCATTCATTTACGCAAGGGCTGCAGCGGTCCTCGCTTCAGCCGATCAGTTTCTTCACCACTTCCGTCAGACGCGCCGGGTCGAACGGCTTGACGAGCCAGCCGTTCGCGCCGGCGGCCCGTCCCATCGCCTTGATGTCGTCGCCGGATTCCGTCGTCAGCATCAGGATCGGAACGCTCTTGTAGTTCGCCATGCCGCGCAGGGCCTTGATCAGCGTCAGGCCGTCCATGCCGGGCATGTTCTGGTCGGTGAGAACCAGATCGACTTTCTGCTGCTTGGCCTTGTTGAGGCCGTCTTGCCCGTCCACGGCCTCGATCACGCCATAGCCGGCCGCCTTCAGACTGAAGGACAGCATCTGCCGCAGCGACCCCGAGTCGTCCACTGCAAGTATCGTTTTCATCCTTATTGCTCCTGCTGCGTTATGTGCCGTGCGTGTGCGCGGCTGTTCATAAGCTCAAAAAAGGTCAATGTCGCCGCTTTCCATGTGCCGCTGATTTACGGTACTGCGGGCAACGCCGGCCAGTTCCGCGCAGCGGGCGCCGACGCGGTCGCTGATGCTGCCGAGCAAGGCAATCATCTCTTCACTGCCGCTTTCCGGCAGCGTGGTGGCGCCGTCGGTGCCGAGGGCGCTGAACACGTCGCGCAGCCCGGCGAGGTGCTGCACCATGCGCCCGATGAGCTGGCTGGTCATGTCCTGAAACTGCAGGCCGGTCACCGCAGCGCCGACGTGCTGGCTGATTTCCTCGCGCAGCGCTTCGAGTCGCGCCGCCTGTTCGGGTGCCGCGGCACCGGAAGCGAGGACGCCGGCGAGCGCTTCCTGCTGCAGGCCGATCGTCTGATGAATCGCCATGAAGCTCGCGCACAGTTTCTTTATCGCTTCGTTGAGCAGCACATCGACCTGGACCAGATCGCGCTCGACTTCGGCGAGATGTTGGTCGCCATGCAGCGAGACGCCGGCGAGCAGCCGCACGAGCTGTGCATTCATTGCGTCGGGCGGCAGAGGATCGGGGGCAAGCACGGGCGTTTCAGATGAAGTTGAATAGCGACAGGCTGGATGCTTTGACGAACGATTTCTGCGCCGCCTCGAGCGTGAGCTGCTGTTTCGAGAGTTCGCTCAGTGCCTGCGTGTAATCCAGATCCTGAAGGCCCGAAAGGATTTCGCTGTACTGGAGATGACGGTCCTCACCCGCGCTGTCGAGCGCATCGATCTCCTGCAAGCGCGATCCGACCGAGGCGCGCACGGTCAGCACGTTATCGAGCGCGAGGTCGACGCCGGCGTTGGCCGTATCGAGTCCAGCGGTGAGGCCTGCGGTGCCCGGCGTTTCGAGCAGCGTGATGAGGTCGTTCAGCGTCTGGAAGACATCCTGGCCGCCCCCGTGGAAGATGGCCTGTCCCGAGTGCGAGACCGAGAGTTGGCGCGTCGTATCGACCTGCATCACCCGTTGACCGGCGTCGCCATCGTAGGTGACGTTGTTGCTCGCGTCCTTGCTGAAGGCCGGAGTCGCCGTCTGGAAGCCGGAAAACAGGTAGTTGCCCTGCCCGTCGCGGGTGTTGGCCATACCCAGCAACTGCTCGAAACGTCCCCGCAACTCGGTCGCCATATAGCCGCGTTCCATATCGCCGAGGGTCGCATTGCCCGCGGCGATGATCGTGGTCTTCACATCCTGGAGCAGCTCCGTCACGCCGGTGAGCGCGCCTTCGACCGCGGCGAGCGAGCTTTTCGCGTAGTCCCGATTGACGCCGTATTGGCTATTCATCGACTGCGACTGCGTGACTTCGAGCGCGCGCGCCGCGGCGACCGGATCATCGGCCGGCGTGAGAACGCGGCGACCCGTCGAAATCTGCTGCTGCGTCTTGACCAGGCCCGACTGCAGCTCGCTCAGGCGCGCCGCGCCGGATTCAAACAGGGTTTGGGTACTGATGCGCATGATGAGCTCCTCTTAGCGGCCGATCGTGAGCAATGCGTCGAACATTTCGCTCGCCGCCTGCATGACCTTGGCCGCGGCCTGATAGGCCTGCTGGTAGCGCAGCAGATTGGTCGCCTCTTCGTCGAGGTTGACGCCAGACTGGTTCTGCAACGCGACGGTCGATTCCGACAACAGCTTGCCTGCGGCACCGCTCGTCACCTCGAGCTCGCGCGTCTTGTTGCCGACCTGGCTGACGAACTGCGAATACGCACCCTGATAGCTGATCGTGCCGCTGCCGAGGGTGTTTGCGCTCTGCAGACCGCCCAGCAGCAAGGCGTTGCGGTTATCGCCGACGCCGTTGGTGTTCGGCTCGATCGTGAACGTGTCCCCCGGCGCGGGCGTGCCGCTGATCACTGCGCTCCAGCCGTTATACGTAATGGTCCCGCCGGAGCTATAGGTCAAACCGGCCGGGTTGCCCGTACCCGTTCCGCTGACGTCGAAGGTCGTCGCCGAGGTGAAGGTTATCGTGACGGGCTGCTGCACATTGGCATTGAGTGGCGGCGGCGCGTTCGCGGCCCCGGCACTGATCGTCCCCGACCCGGTGTTGGTGGTCGCCGCTTCGGTGCGGATGGGTGCCGCGGCGGCGATCCTGGCCGGGTCGGTCATCGCAACGGCGAACTGGCTTGCGCCTGCAACCGTAGGCCGGATCAGGAAACTGTCGCCCGCGACCGGCGTTCCGCTCAAGCTCAAGGTCACGCCGTCGACGGTCTGTCCATCGACGACCGTCGTGCTGACCCGGTCGGACAAACGGGTCAGGGTGTAATTGCTGCCGTCGTATTGCAGTCGGTAGTCGCTCGTCGTCAGCGCGTTGACGTTGCTGATGCTCGCTGCGGCGACCGCCGTGCTCGTGCTGTCGTTGTTCGAGCTGGCGGTGACGACGGGGCCGGCGACGCTGAAGAAGTCTCCGCCGGCGGCCCCGTTGAGGTCGACACCGAGTTGATGCTGCGCGTTGAAGGTAGTGGCGAGTCCGATGGCCACCCGCCCGAGGGCGTTTTGCGCCGGCTCGAGCGTCTTCGTACGAAATTCAACCAGGCCACCCAGTTTGCCGCCGACCAGCCCCGACTGGCCGACCATCGAGACGCTGCCGTCGCTCGCCCGGTAGGCGACTTCGATCCGCTCCGGATTGGTCGGCGACGCCATGGTGCTCAGGCGCGAGGTCGTGACCCCGACCACCAGCGGCTGGCCGTTGCCGATGAATACGTTGTAGTCGCCATCGCCCTGCTTGACGACGGTAGCCTTGATTTCCTTGTTGAGATCGAGGACCAGCTGATCGCGTTGGTCGAGCAGGTCGTTGGCAGGCTGGCCGCTGGCGCGCTGCGCCTTGCCGATCGCGTCGTTCAGCTGGGCGATCTGCTCGGCGTAGGTGTTGATGACGTCGACGCTCGAGACGATCTGGCTGTTGACGCCCTGCTCGATTTCGTCGAGGCGGCCCGCGAGGCTGTTGAAGCGCGACGCCAGGGCTTCGGCCGAAGACAGCGCAGCCTGACGCGAAGGCATTGCCCCTGGATTGGCCGCAAGCTCCTGAATGCCGCTGAAGAAATTCTGCAGCGCGGGCGACAAGCCCGATGCGGGATCGGCCAACAGGTTGTCGATCTGCTTGATCTGCGCGTAATAGCTGTCGAGCCCGCTTTTCGAGGCCTGCGCAGTCTGCACCTGGACGCCGAGGTACTCGTTGTAGACACGTTTGACGGTCTCGATCTGCGTGCCCTGCCCCATGAAGCCGAAACCGAAATTCTGCGGCTGCGCGGCGCCCTGCACGACGACCTGGCGGCTGTAGCCGGGCGTCGACGCGTTTGCGATGTTGTGGCCGGCGGTGCTGAGGCCGGCCTGCGCTGCGGCGAGCGCGCTCTGTCCGATGCCGAGAATGCTGGTAGCCATCTATAGGGTCGCGAAAGTGAAGGGGACGGCGATGTGAATCCGCTCAATAGCTGAATCGGTTGCGGGCGCTTTTTCTTGAGTCACGCGGTTTCCAGCAGCCGGATCACGCCCATGAGCTTGTTGGCATAAGCGGGGTCAGTCGCGTAGCCGGCCTGCTGCAGCCCCTGGGCGAAGCCCGCGGCGTCCTCCCCGCGCGCCATGACGTCAGCGTAACGGGCGTTGCTGCGCAGGAGCCTGGCGTAATCACGGAAGGAATCGGCGTAGGAGTCATAGGCGCGGAAGCGTTCGACCTGCTTTTGCGGCCGCCCGTTGACATACTCGGTCGTCACGACGTCGACGCTGCGGCCCGTCCAGCCCGGCCCGGCCTTGATGCCGAAGAGGTTGTGGCTGTTCTGGCCGTCTGCGCCACGGATTTCGTTGCGTCCCCAGCCGGTCTCGAGCGCCGCCTGACCGAGCATGAAGCGAGCCGGAATGCCGCTGGCGGCGCTCGCGGCCTGCGCATGGGGCGCCAGGCGTTGCACGAAGGACTGCACGTGCGCAGGCGCGTCGCTGCCCCGGCCCGAACTCGGCGCCGGCGCAGGCGCGGCCAACCCGGGTGGGTTCAGCGACAGCCCGCCGGCGGGGGCCGCGTCTGCAGGCAATCCCGCCACGGCCGCCGGCTGGGCCGCGAGCGCCGTCGTGAGCTGGCGCACCATGACGTCGGCAAGACCGATGCCGCGGCTCGCCAGATTCTGCGTGAGCTGCTGGTCGAGCATCGAGGTGTACATGCGCGTCTGTTCGCTGTCGAACATGCCGTCCTGCGGCGTCGCCTCGCGCATACTCTTCATCAGCATGTTCATGAACACCGCTTCGAACTGGCGCGCGGCGGCCTTCAGCGCTTCGGGCGACGACTGCCTGGCGTCGAGCTTGAGCTGGTTGACGCCCTGGACGTCGAGCGCGAATTTCGAGGAGAGGTCGGCGCCGCCGATACTCATTCGCCAATACTCATTCAAATCACCTCGAGTTCGGCACGCAGCGCGCCGGACGCCTTGAGCGCCTGCAGGATCGCGACGAGATCCTGCGGCGTCGCGCCGATCGAATTGAGCGCCTTGACCACGTCGGCGAGCGACGCGCCGCCCTTCAACATCATGACTTCGCCGGGCTGCTGACGGATCTCGATCTGCGACTGCGCCGCGACCACGGTCTGCCCTTTGGAGAATGGCGCCGGCTGGCTGATAACAGGCTCGGTGCTGATCACCACTGACAGATTGCCGTGCGAAACGGCGCTCGGGTCGAGCGTGACCGTCTGGTTCATGACGACCGAACCGGTACGCGCGTTGATGATGACCTTGGCCATCGCCTGACCCGGGCTGACTTCGAGGCTCTCGATCGCGCCTAGGAAAGCGACGCGCTCGCTCGCGCCGACCGGCGTCTTGACGGCGACCACG